>NZ_JBKGTW010000025.1:0-28491 GCF_046546535.1 Neisseria sp. WLZKY-1 | reverse complement strand
TCGTTTTTGCTACGATGCGGGTGTAATCCTAGGGTGCGTTCCGAGGCGACTGGCCTGTTTGGTTGCTATGGTACGCTGATTTGAACATACAAGGGTGTGTGGCTCTGCCACGCACGCGGTTCAAGGCCGTCTGAAACCCGCCTTTCAGACGGCCTTTGCCGACATCGAACGCGGCAATCTGCATCAAAAATCCGACGCACCCGTGGCGAACCGGCCGGCCTGTTTGATTACGGCAAGAAGGCCGTCTGAATGCCGTTTACCGGCTTTCAGACGGCCTTTTGCCTGCACGAGCGCCGTCAGTCCAAGTCCGCCAGCGCAAACAGGGCGGCGAGGGCGGCGAGGCGCAGGACGTCGCGTCCCCAGCGCGAGTGGCTCAGGCAGTGCATCCAGGCCACGGGTTTTTCGGTTTGCAAAACGAGGCGGCGCACTTCTTCGGGCTGCGCCAGCAGTTTGTCGTGCCACAGCGCGGCGGCTTCTTCGAGCAGGCCGTGGCGCTTGAGCAGCAGCGAGGTGGAATGCAGGTAGCACAGCCAGTCGCGGCTTTGGCATTCGGCAAGGGTCAGCACTTCGGCGGGGTCGTCTTCAAAATCGAGAAAGCCGACCGTGCCGCCCGCAATCATCATGTTGCGGGCGAAGGCCTGGCTGAGAAACTGTCCTTTGGCGTGCACATCGGCAATCGCGTCCAAGCCTGCCGTCCATGCCGTGAGGTGGCGGCCTTTGGCTTCCTGTTCGATTTGCGTATCGAGCTGGATGCCGCCGAGATTGCCGATCATCAGGGCGTCGGGCTGCTGCGCCAGAAGTTCGGGCACCTTGACGCCCGCCGCTTTCAGTTCGCGCAGGCGGTGCGCTTCGGTGGCGACGGCTTTTTCGCCGCCGAGGTTGGGCACGGGTTTGAGTACGCCCAAACGCAGGGGTTTGGTAACCATGCCCAGCAGGGCGTAGCGCCACGCGGCATTGCGCCTGCCCGCCTTGCGTACCCAGACAACGAGGCCGTCTGAAAGGGTGTAGCGGGCGATGCCGCCTTTCTGCGCGGCGGCGAGGCGGGCGAGTTCGGTGGCGAAGTTGTTTTGTCCGGTGGCGGCTGTGTCGTTCATTCCGAATATATATATATATATAAGTTTGCAGGGGGATAAAAAAACCGAGCCGCGGCGCAGGTCGGTTTTCAGACGGCATTTTTATGCCAGGGTTTCGCGGATAATGCTTTTCACCGCTTCGGCATTGTTCGGCGCGGTCTGCACGCGCTGCGGCAGGTTTTCCAATCCTGCCAGCGCGGCGGGGCGCGGCACGGCCACATCGTCCACGGCTTCGCGGATGGTGTCTTCAAACTTGGCCGCCAGCGCGGTTTCGAGGCAGACGATAATTTCGCCGTTTTCGCGCACTTGGCGGGCGACTTTCACGCCGTCGGCGGTGTGCGGGTCGATGAGTTCGCCGTCTTGCTCATACACCTGTTTGATGGTGGCGAGGCGGTCGGCATGGGTGGATTTGCCGGAAACAAAACCGTATTTCTGCCGCACTTTGTCCAGCGCAAAATGTAGGTCAAAGCCTTTGCCCGCACCCACTTCTGCCCACAGCGTTTCGATTTCGCCCGCATCGCGCTCCATCAGGTCGAACACGAAACGCTCGAAGTTGGACGCTTTGGAAATGTCCATCGACGGGCTGGAGGTAACATGGGTTTGCGACGCGTTGCGCGGACGGTAGCGGCCGGTTTTGAAAAACTCGTCGAGCACGTCGTTTTCGTTGGTGGCGACAATCAGACGGCCTATCGGCAAGCCCATCTGTTTGGCGATGTGTCCGGCACAGACGTTGCCGAAATTGCCGCTGGGTACGCAGAAACTGACGGTTTCGCCGTTGTTTTGCGTGGCGTTGAAATAGCCGGCGAAGTAGTACACCACCTGCGCGACGATGCGCCCCCAGTTGATGGAATTGACCGTGCCGATGTGGTATTGCTCTTTAAACGCGGCATCGTTTTGCACGGCTTTAACGATGTCCTGACAGTCGTCAAACATACCCTCCACGGCGATATTGTGGATGTTTGCATCTTGCAGGCTGTACATTTGCGCGCGCTGGAACGCGCTCATTTTGCCCTCGGGCGAAAGCATAAACACATTGATGCCTTTTTTGCCGCGCAGCGCGTATTCGGCAGCCGAGCCGGTGTCGCCGCTGGTTGCGCCCAGAATATTGAGCGTTTTGCCCTCTTTGTTTAACACGTATTCAAACGCGTTGCCGAGAAACTGCATCGCCATGTCTTTAAACGCCAGCGTCGGGCCGTTGGAGAGGGCTTGGATTTTGAGGCCGTCTGAAAGAGTGCGTACAGGCGTGATGGCTTGCGTGCCGAAAGTTGCTTCGGTGTAGGTGCGGCTGACGATGTCGCGCAAATCTTCGGCGGGGATGTCGGTGGCAAACAGGCTGATGATTTCAAAGGCCAGTTCGGCATAACTCAGGCCGCGCCATTTTTGCAGCGTGGCCGCGTCGATGTGCGGATAACGCTCGGGCAGCATCAGGCCGCCGTCGGGGGCGAGACCCATCAGTAAAACTTCGCTGAATGCTTTGTGCGCGGTGTTGCCGCGCGTGCTGATGTATTTCATGTTCCGGCCTTTTTATTCGGATGGTTTGCGTACTGTGTTTTCAGACGGCCTCTTCGGATTGGCAGAGGCCGTCTGAAAAGGGGTTTAGCGGTAAATGCGTTTGAAGCAGGCGGTTACCGTTTTCGCGGTGATGTTCGCCACGGTTTGCGGCACGGTGTCGCGGTTGGTCGCCAGGCTCATCAGGTCGTTGGCCGAAAGCTGGTTGGGCGCTTCCTCGCTGGCACAGCTGCAGATTTTACGTTCCCACTCTGCCTGTTTGTCGGCGCTCATCGCCAGCGCGATGGCACGCCATTCTTTGCGCTGTTGCAGCTCGCTGACGCATTGGTTGTTGATCACGCTTTTCACCAGCGAACCGGCCAGGCCGCCCGCCGACTGCTGCGCGCCGCCGCCCATCAGGCTGCCCAGCGACAGATTGCCGCCGCCCGCGTCCGCACAGCCCGACAACAACACGGCAAACGCCGCCAAATATGCAAATTTTTTCATCGCGTTTTCCTTTAATCCACGGTTTGTCAAAGCGCGCATTCTACCGCAAACCGCCCGCAGCATCACAGCCGCCCTGTTCAGACGGCCTGAACCGCCCGCAGAAACGCCGCCATTTTTTCGTAATCTTTGATGCCCGCCGCGCTTTCCACGCCGCCGGACACATCCACCGCCGCCGCGCCCGAAACGCGCACGGCTTCGGCCACGTTTTGCGGCGTCAGCCCGCCCGCCAGTATCCACGGTTTGCCCGCGTATTCGCGCAAAAGCGTCCAATCGAAGCTCTGCCCCGTGCCGCCGTATTCCTGCGGGTGGTAGGCGTCGAACAGCAGCGCGCGGGCGTTCGGAAAGCGGTTTGAGGCCGTCTGAATGTCCTTTGCCGAGCGTACGCGCACGGCTTTGAGATAGGGGCGATCGAACTGGCGGCAAAACTCATCGTCTTCGTCGCCGTGAAACTGGATGATGTCAAGCGGCACGCGGCGCAGCACTTCGCGGATGTTGTCGGTGCTTTCGTTAACGAATAGGCCGACGGCGGAAACGAAAGGCGGCAGCGCAGCGGCAATCTGCGCGGCCTGCTGCGCCGTGACGGCACGGCGGCTTTTTTCGTAAAACACCAGCCCGACGGCGTCCGCACCGAGCACGGCGGCGGCGGCGGCGTCTTCGGCGCGGGTGAGGCCGCAGATTTTGGCGCGGATTTTGGTTTTCATATCGCGGATTCCTTGTTTCGGTTTTTCAGACGGCCTTGACGGTGCGGAAGGCCGTCTGAAAAGGGGTTGCGCCGTTTCAGACGGCCTCTGGGGCTGTTGGCAATTGGTTTGTGAAGCGGATTTTGCGTCAGAAAGCGGCAGATGCAAGGCGAAAATGCGAGCCTATGCCGTCCATAGGCGAGTATTTTCAACGCGGCAGATGCCGTTTTATGGCGTAAAAGCCGCCACAATACTAATTGTCAACAGCCCCTAGATTCGGCCACAGCCAGTCGGGCAGCGGCGGGGTTGTTATGCCGAACTCGGGCGGATAATCGGCGCCGGTGAGGTAGAGGCCGTCGGGCATAAAGGTGGGCGGGGCTTTGAGGCGGTTTTTTTCCGCCAAGAGGCGCGCGAAGCCTTCGACGCTGAGACGGCCGTTGCCGACATAAACCAGCGCGCCGACGATGTTGCGCACCATATGGTGCAGAAAGGCGTTGCCGTGCAGATCGAGTGCCATCAGGCTTGGCGTGCCGCTGAGGCGGACGGAATAAAGGGTTTTGACGGGCGATTTGGCCTGGCACTGGGCGGCGCGGAAAGCGGAAAAATCGTGTTCGCCTGCCAACAGGGCGGCGGCGCGGCTCATGGCGCGGATGTCGAGCGGGGTGTGCGTCCACCCTACCCTGCCCGCCAGCAGCGGCGAGCGCACGGGCGAGGATTGCAGCAGGTAGCGGTAGCGGCGGCCGCAGGCGTCGAAGCGGGCATGGAAATGCGGCGCGACAATCTGCGCGTGCAAAACGGCAACGCCCGCGGGCAGCAGGCTGTTGGTGCCGCGTATCCACGATTGGGCGGCGCGGCGGACGCCTGTGTCGAAGTGGACGACTTGGGCGGCGGCGTGCACGCCGGTGTCGGTGCGGCCTGCGGCGGTGACGGCTACGGGTTCGCCCGCAATGGCGGCCAACGCGTCTTCCAAGGCCGTCTGAACGGTGGGCACGCCGTCGGCCTGTTTCTGCCAGCCGAAAAAGCGGCTGCCGTCGTAAGCGAGGGTGAGCGCCCAGCGGCTGCGTTCGGGCGGGGTGTCGGTCATGGCGGGAGCTGTCGGAAAAAAGGCGGCATTATACGTCCGAACGTTTCAGACGGCCTGCCAAACGGAAAAACGTTTCATGCGGGCGGGATTCTGTATAATCGCGCTCCTTTTTTTCTAATCATAAAAAAGGCCGTCTGAAACGGCTTTTTTCACAAACACACAGGAGTTTTTTATGTCGGCAGCGGCAGAAAGCGGCATCAGCATCATCCAGGTCGTGTCCCTGTTGGGCGCGGCGGTGGTTGCCGTGCCATTGTTCAAGCGGCTCGGCTTAGGCTCGGTATTGGGCTATTTGGCGGCAGGGCTTGCCATCGGGCCGTTCGGCTTAGGGCTGTTTTCAGACGGGCACACCATCTTGCACGTCGCCGAATTGGGCGTGGTGATTTTCCTATTCGTTATCGGCTTGGAGATGAAGCCGTCGCACCTTTGGCATCTGCGCAAGCAGATTTTCGGCTTGGGCAGCATGCAGGTAGTGGTGGCCGCCATTTTGCTGACCATTGTGGGGATGCTGTTCGGCTTTTCGTGGCAGATTTCCTTTATCGCCGCATCGGGCTTCGTGCTCACCTCCACCGCGATTGTGATGTCGGTGCTGGGCGAGCGGGGCGAAATCGACAGCCCGGGCGGGCAGAAAATAGTGTCGATTCTGTTGTTTGAAGACCTGCTGATTGTGCCGCTGTTGGCGATTGTTGCTTTTCTTTCGCCCACGCACACCGAAAGCGGGCAGCCGCTGTGGCAGAGCATCGGCATTGCGCTGGGCTGTGTGGTCGCGCTGGTGGCGGCGGGGCGCTGGCTGCTCAATCCGCTGTTCAGGCTGCTGGCGCGCAGCAAAGCCCGCGAAGTGATGACCGCCGCCGCGCTGTTGGTGGTGCTGGGCGCAGGCGTGTTGATGGAAAAAGGCGGCTTGTCTATGGCGATGGGCGCGTTTCTGGCGGGCGTGATGTTGTCTGAATCGCATTTCCGCCACCAGCTTGAAGCCGATGTAGAGCCATTTCGCGGGCTGCTGCTGGGGCTGTTTTTCCTTGCCGTAGGTATGTCGCTGGATTTGAATGTCGTGGCGAACAACTGGCCGCTGATTGTTTCAGGCGTGCTCGCGCTGATGGCCGCCAAAGCCGTGTGCATCTACTTCGTTGCCCGTTTGGCAAAAAGCAATCACGAAGAAGCCTTGGAACGCGCCGTATTGATGGCGCAGGGCGGCGAATTTGCCTTTGTGTTGTTCACCGCCGCCACATCGCAAGGCGTAATCAGCGACATCAACAACGCCAATATGACTGCCATCGTGGTGCTGTCTATGGTGCTCACGCCGCTGTTTATGATCCTGCACGGCAAGCTGCCGAAAAAAGCCGTCGCCAAGCGCGAAGCAGACAAAATTGACGAGCAACACGCCATCTTGCAAGTGGGCTTTGGGCGGTTTGGGCAGATTGTGTACTACATTCTCAGCGCTGCGGGCTATTCCATCACCATCATTGATAAAGACGAAAAAACCGTGGCGGGCATGAACAAATACGGCGTGAAAACCTATTTCGGCGATGCTTCGCGCCCCGAACTGCTGCGCACCGCCGGCATTGAAAAAGCCGCCGTGTTGGTGGTGGCGATTGACGATCCCGAGCAGATTTTGCAAATCGTGCAATTTGCCCGCGAAGCCAATCCCAACATCAAAATCGTTGCCCGCGCCTATGACCGCCTGCACACCTTCAAGCTGTTTCAAGCCGATGCCGATGAGATTGTGCGCGAAACGTTTGATTCGGGCGTGCGCGCCGGCAAACGGGCGTTGGAAATGCTGGGACTGCCGCACGAAACCGCCGAAAAAGCGGGCGATTTGTTCTTCCGCATGGATAGAAACGGCATGGGCAAAATGGCGGTGCTGTACAACCCCGAGCTGCATGCCTTTGAAAACCAGGCGATGTTGGAAGAAGGCCTGCGGCAGGACACGCGCATTGCCGAAGCGATGCAGGCGCTGCTGCGGGGCGAAGAAGAGATAGACGAGAGCGTGTAAGGCCTTTTGTCTTTCAGACGGCCTAGGGCGTGTTGACATTCAGCCTTGCGAAGCGGTTTTTTGAGGAAAAATTCGCGCCTGCAAGGAAAAAAGCGCAGCAAGATTGGACATCTTGCGAGCATTTTTGACGCGGCAGGCGTGGATTTTTCCTCAAAAAACCGCTTCGCAAGGCTGATTGTCAACACGCCCTAAGGCTTACGCGGCGGCGGCGCGCACGGCGGCGAGGGTGGCGGGTTTGCGCTCCAAGGCTTCAATGGAAACGGCCTGCACGTCGCGGCGTTGTTGGTATTCGGCAAAAGCGGCGCGGTTGGCCTCGCTCAGGTGCGGGAACAGGGTCGGGTGGCGCAACTCGGCATAGGAAAAAGCCATGGCAAGCAAGTGCCGGTCGAAGCCGCTGCATTGCGCGTCCAGCTGCGGCGCGTGTTCGAGGCCGCGCACGACGGCTTCGCGGGCGCGCGGGATGTGCGGGTGTTCGGCTTGGTCTTGCGGCAGGAATTTCGCCAGCGAAAAGGCTTTGACAACTTGGTCGAGCAATGCCTGCGCATAGCCCGCAACGGCGGCTTGGGCGGCGTTTTGCAGCGGGTGGCCGAGCAGGAAATCTGCGACGTAAGCCGTGCCGCAGATAACTGTTCCCTCGCCGGTTATCAGGGCGGGCACTTGCGAGAGCGGGTTGACGGCGGTGAGTTCGTCGGGCGTCGCCCACGGGTCGGCATAAACGAGTTGCAGGCCGTCGAGGTCGCCTTGTGCGAGGGCGGCGAGCAGGATGGCGCGGGAATACGGCGAGGTGGTGCTGGTGTAGAGTTTCACGGTTTTCTCCTTTTCGGTAAGGTCGGGAAAGGTGCGATTGTACGCCCGCGCCCTTCGCGTGCCAAAAGGCCGTCTGAAAGCCCGTTTTGCAGACTTTCAGACGGCCTTTTGCCGCTTGGCAAGGGTTACGGATAGGCAATATAGGCGTAGGCCGAATGGTTGTGGATGCTTTCGAAGTTTTCGCTTTCGACGACAAACGAGGCGATGCGCGTGTCGCCGCGCAGGGCGACGGCCACGTCGCGCACCATGTCTTCGACGAATTTCGGGTTTTCGTAGGCGCGTTCGGTGACGTATTTTTCGTCGGGGCGTTTGAGCAGGCCGTAGAGCTGGCAGGACGCCTGTTCCTCGACAATGTCGATGATGTCTTCTATGGCGACGTGTTCGCGGCAGACGAGGGAGACGGTAACGTGCGAGCGTTGGTTGTGCGCGCCGTATTGCGAGATTTCCTTGGAGCAGGGGCACAGGCTGGTGACGGGAACGAGCACTTTCAGCGTGTGGCGGTAGGCGCCGTTTTCCACCTCGCCACCGAGAGTGACGTCGTAGTCGAGCAGCGACTGGATGCCCGACACCGGCGCGGTTTTTCGGCGGAAAAAGGGAAACAAGGCGCTGATGGCGCCCGCTTCCGCGCCCAAAAGTTCCAACATCTGCTGCGTCAGGTTTTTCAGCTCATCGTAGTCGAGCGGGCGGTTGCGGTTTTCCATCAGGGCGACGAAGCGCGACATATGCGTGCCTTTTTGGTCGGCGGGCAGGCGCACGGTCATAGTGAGGCGGGCGACGGTGGTTTGGACGCCGGAAGCGGCGGCGATTTGTATGGGGAAGCGGAGGTCTTTGATGCCGACACGGTTGATCGGCAGATTGCGCAGGTCTTTGCTGCTTTGCACGTCGGCAATGGCGTTCATGCGTTTTTTGTCCTTTTTTTTTGCGGTGCGTGTGTGGGAAAGGCGCGAGTATATAGATGCGCCGTGCGGGCGGCAACGGGCGGCAGGCCGTCTGAAAAAACCCCGCTAAAAGCACGCCCTTTTCAGACGGCCTGCCGCCTATACGGTATAATCGCCGCCTTTTGCCAACCCGCCATTTAAATAAGGAATACACGCCATGCTGCTGCCCGAACAGGTCAAAGAACTCATCGCTGCCGTCCTTCCCTGCGAACACATCGAAGTGGAAGGCGACGGCCACCACTTTTTCGCCGTTATCGTTTCCTCCGCCTTTGAAGGCAAAGCCCGCCTCGCCCGCCACCGCCTGATTAAAGACGGCCTCTCCGACAAGCTGGCGTCGAACGAGCTGCACGCGCTTTCCGTTTCCGTGGCCGCCACGCCTGCGGAATGGGCGGAAAAAAGCCGCTGATTCCGCCGCGCGTTTTCCCAACAACGCCCTCCCCTTTCCCACGAAAGTCTGCCGCCATGGACAAACTCAAAATCTCTGCCAACGGCCCGCTCAACGGCGAAATCACCGTATCGGGCGCGAAAAACGCCGCGCTGCCCTTAATGTGCGCCGGCCTTCTGACTTCGGGCACGCTGCGCCTGAAAAACGTGCCGATGCTGGCCGACGTGAAAACCACGCAAAAGCTGCTGCAAGGCATGGGCGCGCGCGTGCTGACCGACAACATCCGCGAATTTGAAATCAACGGCGGTACGGTCAACAACACCTGTGCGCCGTATGAATTGGTCAAAACCATGCGCGCATCGATTCTGGTGCTCGGCCCCACGCTGGCGCGTTTCGGCGAAGCACAAGTGAGCCTGCCCGGCGGCTGCGCCATCGGCTCGCGGCCGGTTGACCAGCATCTCAAAGGCTTGGAAACCATGGGCGCACAAATCACCATCGAACACGGCTACGTCAAAGCCAAAGGCCGTCTGAAAGGCGCGCGCGTGGTGATGGACGTGGTAACCGTGGGCGGCACAGAAAACCTTTTGATGGCCGCCACGCTGGCCGAGGGCACCACCGTGTTGGAAAACTGCGCCATCGAGCCGGAAGTGGTCGATTTGGCCGAATGCCTGGTCAAAATGGGCGCGAAAATCAGCGGCATCGGTACATCTACCATGACGGTTGAAGGCGTGAAAGAATTACACGGCTGCGAACACAGCGTTGTGCCCGACCGCATCGAAGCCGGTACTTTCCTCTGTGCCGTAGCGATGACGGGCGGTAAAGTCGTGTTGCGTAACGCCGCACCCAAAACGATGGAAGCCATACTCGACAAGCTGGTTGAAGCAGGCGCGGTTATCGAAGCGGGCGACGACTGGATTGCCATCGATATGCAGCAACGCCCCAAAGCCGTGGACATCCGCACCGTCGTGCACCCCGGTTTTCCCACCGACATGCAGGCGCAGTTTATGGCAATGAACGCCGTGGCCGAAGGTTCGGGCAAAGTGGTGGAAACCATTTTTGAAAACCGCTTCATGCACGTGCCCGAACTCAACCGCATGGGCGCGGACATCTCCACCGAAGGCAACACCGCCTTTGTCAACGGCGTGGAAAAACTCTCCGGCGCCACCGTGATGGCCACCGACCTGCGCGCCTCCGCCAGCCTCGTGATTGCAGGCTTGGTTGCCGGCGGCGAAACCATCGTCGAGCGCATCTACCATCTGGACCGCGGCTACGAACACATCGAGAAAAAACTCAGCCAGGTCGGCGCGAAAATCGAGCGGGTTTCGGGTTAAACGCCCATCTGCAAGCAAAAGGCCGTCTGAAAAGCATATCCTGCTTTCAGACGGCCTTTTCTACTTTTAAACCGACAGTCGCGCAGCTTGTTACCAGACCCAACAAATCTTGAAACATGAGAATATTGGGTTTGGCAACCCGCTGAATTTCGGCAACCGTTACCACAGCGAGCTAAAATCCCCTGGCGCAGCCGAACAGAGCACGGTTTTTCCGGATCAAAGCGTGCGCCTGTTTGAGCCGCCCAAGCGGCGAGTTCGCACGCGCCGGAAAAACCGTGCGGCGTGAGGGAAGCCGCGCCCCAGCGCGGCCTGCAACCGGGGGCGCCTTTCTTTGCCTACTTTCTTTGGTGAAGCAAAGAAAGTAGGTCGCCGCGCGGCGATGGAGCGCACTCGTCGGACAAGCGGTTATTTGAAACGAACACAACCCGTTAAAAAAACAAAATCGATAAAATATCGGATACAACTATTCGATCAACGCTTACTGCAACATCGTCGTACAATCAGAAAGGCCGTCTGAAAGCGGGATATGCTTTTCAGACGGCCTTTTTGTATCTTGCCTAGTAAATCTGCGCCGCCGTGACGGGCAGGTTTTCCACGGCGGCCATAATGTCTTCGGTTTTCTGGCGCTGGCGCAGGAAGGCGCCCATGCTGATTTTTTCCATTTTCGGCGTCGGCAGGGCGACGGTGGCGGGGTTGACGTGCTGGCCGTTGATGCGGGCTTCGTAGTGCAGGTGCGGGCCGGTGGAGCGGCCGGAGGTGCCGACGAAGCCGATGACTTCGCCCGCCCTCACGCGCCCTGCGGCGGGGGAGAACGCGCTGAGGTGGCCGTAGATGGTTTCCACGCCGCCGCCGTGTTCCATCACGACGGCATGGCCGTAGCCGCCCTTCCAGCCTTTGAAGGTGATGGTGCCGTCGGCGGGGGCGTAAACGGGCGTGCCGACCGGGGCGGCGTAGTCGATGCCGGTGTGCATTTTCACGGTGTGCAGGATGGGGTGGACGCGGATGCCGTAGGGCGAGGAGATGCGGGTGTAGTTTTGCAGCGGCATGTACATGAAGCCGCCGTTGGCGTTTTCGGATTTGAGCGGCTCGCCTTCGTAGTTGTAGTAGCCGCCCGCGCCGTCGCCTTTGTCGTAGTAGTAGGCGCGATAGGTTTGGCCGCCTTTGACGATTTCCACGCCGAGGATGTCGCCGGTGGCCATTTCCTGGCCGCGGAAATACATGGTGTCGTAGAGCAGGCGGATTTGGTCGCCTTCGACCAGGCCGTCGACGTCGAACTGCTCGCTGAATATGTCGCGCAAAAGCTCGCGCAATTCGACACCGACGCCCGCCTGCGCCAGCGAGCCTTTGGCCGAGGTGCGCACGGTAACGGACACCAGCGTCGGCAGGGTTTTCATCTCGATTTCGCTGGTGGAAGCCTGCCATTTGCCTTTGATTCTGCCCAGCGCGATCAGGTTTTTCTCGCCGTTGTCGTCGTCGTTGAAAAACTGGATGGCGGCGGGGCGGTTTTCTCCGTCCATCAGCACGCTGACGGTTTGCCCAGGGTGCAGCCTCATCAAGCGTCTTTCGGCGGCGTCTTTGCCGAGCGCGTTGGCAATGTCGGCATCGGAAAGGCCGTAGCGGCGCAGCATGGTTTGCAGGGTGTCGCCCTCTTTCACCGCCTCTTCCAGCCAGTAGCTGCTTTTGCTCTCCTGTGTGCCGCCCTGCGGCGGCGGCAGCTCCTGCACGATGCGCCGTGCCTGGTGCGCTTTGCCGCCGTCTGAAGCCAAACCGTACAAAACCGCCAAAGCGGTGGCCGAAATCAGAAGACCCGCCACGGCGTAGCGGGTGTGTTTGTGTTGCCTGATGCGGCGGAGAAAATCTCTGTCCATTCTTCGTCGGATAACCGTTTCTGATAAATCGGCATGACAAGCCCTTAATTTAAACGGTTTTTTAATGATTTGTGGGGCGCACAGTGTACCACAAACGTTTTTTTGCAAAACGCCGTCCGTGGCAAAAGCGCGTAAAATGCGCCCCTTTTGCGCCGCCCGCACGCCATGAACACCACCATCGCCCTCCCCTCTTTCCTCAGGCCGTCTGAAAACCTGCCGCTGCCGACGACGAGCGCCCTCGATTTCTTCCTGCGCTTCGGCCGTTTCACCCCCGATCCCGCATCCTCCGCCGCGTTCCGCGCCCGCTGCCTGTGGCGGGGCAGCCTGCGCCGCCTGCTCGCCGACAGGCTCGGCCTGCCGCCCGAAACGCCCTGCATCCCCGCCGCGCCCGTCAGCCAGCAGATGGGCATGAACCAGGCGCACCTCGCCTCCGGCCGCCTCTTGGGCATCAGCGCGGACGAGGCCGCCCAATGGTGCGCGGGACTGAGCGCGTTTTTCGCCGACCAAGGCTGGCAGTTCCATCCCTGTTTCTCCGACCTCTGGCTGCTCACCCTGCCGCAAGTGCCCGCATGGCGCGACGTGCCCTCCGTTTTGGAAGCCGACGGGCAGGCCGACGCTATGGAGCGCATCGAACGTCTCGCCCCGCTCGACTGGCTGGCCGCGCAGACCGAAATCCAAATGTGGCTGCACGCCCACCCGCTCAACGCCCGCCGCCCCGTGCCCGTCAATGGCGTCTGGCTGTGGAACGACTCCGTCGGCAGCGCCGCCTACGGCCTGATCGCCGCCGACAACAGCTGGGCTTTGGGCAAAAACACCGCCGCCGCCCCGCGCGATTGGGCGCAATGGGAAAACCTGTTATCGAAGCAGCCGCAGCCCGTTTCAGACGGCCTCATCTTCCTCGAAGGCGCGGAAGAAGCCGCCGACTACGAAAGCTACTGCCGCCTGCTGCAAACATGGGAAAAAGACTTCTTCGCCCCCGCCCGCGCCGCCCTGCAAAGTGGCCGTCTGAACAGCCTCACGCTTACCGCCGACGGCGCACACGGCGGCAGCCTCACCGTCGCCGCCAAAGCCAGACGCGCGTTCTGGAAACGGAAAAAAACCTTCGACGGCAGGCTGGGCTGAGCGCGGCAGGAAAAAGGCCGTCTGAAACCGCAAAACGGGTTTCAGACGGCCTTTTGCCGGGCATAGGGACGGCGGCCGCATAAATATCCGACAGATTGCAGCAGCAGGCAAAAAGCGTTTCTGCGAAACGCCACTCCCTGCCCTCCCCCGCGCGGGCGCAGGAGAGGGAGTCGGGTTCGCGGCGGGATGTTCGGTTTCAGAAACGGCATTCCCGCGAAGGCGGGAACGGCCTTTTGGTTTTCCATCCGACAGACGGTACAAAGGTCGTCTGAAAGCCCGATTTTCGGTTTTAACTTCGTTGAAGCTGCGCTTTCAGACGGCCTTTGTCCGCTTGCACGGCTGCTTGGGGCAGCCTGTCAGATGGCGTAGTCGATCAGTTCGCTTTGGCCGAAGACGTAGATTTGGCGCGGGGCGAGGGGGAGGGTTTGGCCGGGTTGCAGGTTCAGGCGGGCGGCTTCGGCGGCGGGGAGGTCGGCCTGAATTTGGCGGCCGTCGGCCAGGCGCAGGGTAAGGTGGACGAGGGCGCCGCTGTGGCGGATGTGGGCGAGGGCGGCGGCAAGCATGGGGCGGCCTGCGTCTATCTGCCATTCGTGCGGACGGATGTAGGCGGTGGCGGTCTGCTCCTGCCAGCGGCGCTGCATGTCGAGCGGCCAGGCATAGTTTTCATAGTGCCACACGCCTTTTTCGATGCGGCCTTCGAAGGCTTCGGTGTTGCCGAGAAAGCCGGTGACGAAGGCGTTGGCGGGGCGCAGGTAGATGTCGTCGGCGCTGCCGCTCTGTTCGATGCGGCCGTGGTTCATGACGACGATTTGGTCGGACACTTCGAGGGCTTCTTCCTGGTCGTGGGTGACGAGGATGCTGGTGATGCCCAGTTCGTGGTGGATGTCGCGCAGCCAGGTGCGCAGTTCTTTGCGCACTTTGGCATCGAGCGCGCCGAAGGGTTCGTCGAGCAGGAGGAGTTTGGGTTCGACGGCGAGGGCGCGGGCGAGGGCGATGCGCTGGCGTTGGCCGCCGGAGAGTTGGTGGGGATAGGCTTTGGCGAGGTGGCCGAGGCGCACGAGGCTTAAAAGTTCTCCGACTTTGGCGCGGATTTGTTCTTTTGACGGGCGTTCGGCGCGGGGTTTGACGGTGAGGCCGAAGGCGACGTTGTCGAAGACGTTCATGTGGCGGAACAGGGCGTAGTGCTGGAAGACGAAGCCGACTTTGCGTTCGCGCACGTGTTTGGCGGTGACGTCTTGGCCGTCGAAGAGGATTTTGCCGCCGTCGGCGTTTTCGAGTCCGGCGATGATGCGCAGAAGGGTGGTTTTGCCGCAGCCGGAGGGGCCGAGCAGGGAGGTGAGTTTGCCCGTCGGCGCGGTGAGGGAGATGTTTTTCAGGGCGTGGAAGGCGCCGAAGTGTTTGTCGAGGTTTTCGATGGTGATGCTCATGCTGCGTCCCTTTCTGCGGCCGCCAGTTTGCGCGCCTGTATTCTGCCGACGAGGTTTTGCACGGCCAGGGTGGCGACGGCCAGCAGGGCGAGCACGCTCGAGAGGGCGAAGGCGGCGGTGAAGTTGTATTCGTTGTAGAGGATTTCGACCAGAAGCGGGATGGTGTTGGTTTCGCCGCGTATGTGGCCGGAGACGACGCTCACCGCGCCGAACTCGCCCATGGCGCGGGCGTTGGTGAGAATGAGGCCGTAGAGCAGCGCCCATTTGATGTTGGGCAGGGTGACGCGCCAAAACATCTGCCAAGCGTTCGCGCCGAGAATCAGCGCGGCCTGCTCTTCGCTGTCGCCCTGCGCCTGCATCAGCGGGATCAGTTCGCGGGCGACGAAGGGGAAGGTGACGAACAGGGTGGCCAGCACGATGCCGGGCACGGCGAAGATGATTTGGATGCCGCGCGCTTCAAGCCAGCCGCCGAAGGCGGTGTGCGCGCCGAAAAGGAGGACGAACATCAGCCCGGCGACGACGGGCGATACGGAAAACGGCAGGTCGAGCAGGGTGGTGAGAAACTGTTTGCCGCGAAAATCGAAGCGGGTGAGCAGCCAGGCAGCTGCGATGCCGAGCACGGCGTTGACGGGCACGACCACGGCCGCCGTCAGCAGGGTCAGACGGACGGCGGAACGCGCTTCGGCATCGGCGAGGGCGGCGAGATAGAGCCGCCAGCCGCCTTTGAGCGCTTCGGCGAACACCGCCGCCAGCGGGACGACCAGCATCAGCAGCAGAAACAGCAGCACGGCGGCGGTCAGCAGCAGGCGCAGAAAGCGCGGCTCGGTGATGTTCGGATTGGTTTTCATGCCTTTGCCCCCGCGCGGCGTCCCAGCGCCCATTGCGCCGCGTTCAACGCCATCAGAATGGCAAACGAAATCAGCAGCATAAAGAGGGCGACGGCCGACGCACCCTGCACGTCATACTGTTCCAGACGGCCGGTGATAATCAGCGGCAGGATTTCCGACTGCATGGGAATGTTGCCGGCGATGAAAATCACCGAGCCGTATTCGCCCGTTGCCCGCGCAAACATCATGCCCGCCCCGGTCAGCAGCGCGGGCATCATTTCCGGCAGCAGCACGCGGCGGAACACCGTGAGACGATTTGCCCCCAGCGTGGCCGCCGCCTCTTCGTATTCGCCCGACAATTCTTCCAAAACGGGCTGTACGGCACGGACGATAAACGGCAGGCTGACGAACACCAGCGCAATCCAGATACCGATCGGCGTGAAAGCGATTTTGAAAGGGAAAAACCGCCCCAACCAGCCGTTGGGCGCGTAGAGCGTCGCCAGCGCGATGCCGGTAACCGCCGTCGGCAGCGCGAAGGGCAGATCGACCAGCGCGTCGGCCAGCTTCCTACCGGGAAAGTCGTAACGCACCAGCACCCAAGCCGTCAGCGTGCCGAACACGATATTGGCCAGCATGGCGAGAAACGACATTTTCAGCGTCAGCCACACCGCCGCAAGCACGCGCGGTTCGGACACCGTCTGCCACCAGCCGTGCCAGCCCGTCTGCGCCGACACCGCCGCCATCATGGCAAAGGGCAGCACCACCAGCAGCGACAGGCACAGCACGGTAATGCCCAGACTGACGGAAAAGCCCGGCAAAACGGAAGGAGATTTGAGCAGGCGCATACAGGCGCTCCCGACAGGCAAAAACAGCCGCGCACTCTATCGAAGGCCGTCTGAAAAACCAAGGAACGGCTGGTTGTATGCTAAGACGCAAAGGTTATATTCCGCCGCGCTTCATGACCAAGGACAAAGCGCGTATCATCGCGTTTTTTCCGTTTGACCGCAGCCGTGCTTTCAGACGGCCGTCTGAAAGCCCATCCCGAAAGGACACTATGAAACACCTCATCCCTGCCCTGCTCTTGGCCGCCGTCCTTCCGTCTTTCGCCGCCGACGCACCCAAAACCCGCGCCGTCCCCGCGCCCAAAGGCTTTCCCTTCGCCGTTGAAACCCAAATCCTTTCCGAAGACAGCTATCAGGTAAAAATCACCGATAAAAAAACCGGCAAGGTGCAAACCATCGAAGACCTCACCGTCTTTTCCGGCTTTATCGAAGGCAACGCCGACGATCTGGCAACCATACGCGACTACAACGGCGACGGCCACCCCGACATTGCCGTGCGCGTAATCGGCGGCTACACCCTGCCCGCCGACGAGCTGTATCTCTTTGACCCCGCCACACGGCAGTTTAAAACCGTGCCCGAAGATAAAGACTTCGTCCGCAGCGGCAGCGCCGAAATCATCCGCAAAGGCTGCGTGCGCGTCGATTACAAAAACAGCGCCCGAGACTACACGCAGGACGACTACTGCTGGAAAAACGGCGGCTGGCAACTGCAGCGTCCGAACAACGCCAAAGCGCACAAAGCAGCCAAAGCCCGCCGCAAATAAGCCAATCGTTTTTCAGGCTGCCTGCCGCCGAACGGTAAAGGCAGCCTGAAAACCAAGTTTCCACAGTTAAACAAACATTCCACCCTTCCCGAAAGAAGCAAGCAATGAAACGCCTCATCCCCGCCCTGCTTTTGGCCGCCGCGATTCCCGCTTTCGCCGCCGACGCGCCTACCGACGACACTGTTGTCGAAACCCACGCCGTCGCCACGCCGGACAGCTTTCCCTTTACCATCGAAGCGCAAATCCTGCCTGAAAACGGCTACCGGCTGAAAATCACCGACAAACAAACCGGCAAAGTGCAAATCACCTCCGAAAGCGTCGCCCCGTCTTCCGTCGGCGGTCTCAAACTGGCAGACGTAGTCGGCAGGCTGGCCGATGTTAGCACCGACTACAACGGCGACGGCCATCCCGATATCGCCGTGCCGATCAGCGGCGCCTACGGCAACACTGCCGACGAGCTGTATCTGTTCGACCCCGCCACCCGGCAGTTTAAACCCGTTCCCGACGGCAAAGGCTTCGCCTACGACGGCAATGTCAAAGTTATCCGCAAAGGCTGCGTGCGCGTCGAATACAAAAGCAGCATCATGGACTACAGCCAGGACGACTACTGCTGGAAAAACGGCGGCTGGGAAATGCTGCGCCTGAAAGACACCAAAGCGCACCGGCACGGCAAAGCCCGCCGCAAATAAGCAAACCGCCTTTCAGACGGCCTGTTGCCGGATAAGGAAGGCCGTCTGAAAAAACACCGGACACACCACCGCACAACGGAGACCCCATTGTTCCGCAGCACCCACATCCTCAGCGGCGCAACGCTTTACGAGCGTCCCGCGCAAAGCGCGCAAGCATTCCAGACGGCCTTGTCCGGGCTGAAAACGCGCCAACGCGCCTTCGCCGCCCTTTCCGCCACCGAACGCGCCGCCGCCCTCGAAGCCTTCGGCGGCAGGCTCGAAGCGGAAAGCGGCCGACTCGCCCGCATGATTTGCGAAGAAGTCGGCCGCTGCCTGCGCGAATGCGAAGCCGAACTGGCCAAATCCGTCGAACTCGTGCGCTACTACGCCCGCACCGCCCCCGAGCTGCTCGCCGCCAAAGCCGTGCCGACGCAGGCCGCGGTCAGCGAAGTGCGCTTCGAGCCGCTGGGCGTGGTCTTTGCCGTGATGCCGTGGAACTACCCCGTCTGGCAGATACTGCGCTTTGCCGTGCCCGCCCTCTGCGCCGGCAACGCCTGCGCCGTCAAACCCGCCCCCAGCGTCGCCCGCGTCAGCGCCGCCCTGTTCGACTTGGTTTCAGACGGCCTCCCCCTGATGCCCGCCTGGCTCAGCCATGCCGATGTAGAACACGCGATCGCCGCCTGCGACGCCTTCGCCTTCACCGGCTCGGCCGACACCGGCCGCCGCCTCGCCGCCATTGCCGCAGGCCGTCTGAAAAAAAGCGTGCTCGAACTGGGCGGCAGCAACGCCTTTATCGTTTTGCCCGACGCCGATTTGGCACAGGCCGCCCGCGACGCCTGCTACTCGCGTTTCCGCGACGCGGGGCAGTCGTGCAACGCCGCCAAACGCATCATCCTTGCCGAAGAAATCGCCGAACCCTTTTTGCGCCTGTTCCTTGCCGAGTGCGCCAAACTCAAAAGCGGCGACCCCCTCGACCCCGCCACCACCCTCGCCCCCATGCACAGAGGCGATTTGCGCGAAAAAGTCCACGCCCAAGTGCAGGACACCGTGGCGCAGGGCGCAAAACTTTTATGCGGCGGACACATCATTGCAGGCAGCGGCTTTTTCTACCCCGCCACCGTGCTCGACCATGTGCCGCCGCACAGCCGCATGTGGCAGGAAGAAGTGTTCGGCCCCGCCGTTGCCGTCGCCCGCGCCCGCGATGCGCAACACGCCGTCGCCCTCGCCAACGACAGCCCCTACGGCCTGGGCGCCAGCATCTACACCGCCGACGAAAACACCGCCCGCCGCCTGGCCGGACAACTGCAAACCGGCGCCGTCTACATCAACCGCCATACCAGCAGCGACCTGCGCCTGCCCTTCGGCGGCGTGAAAGCCTCCGGCTACGGCCGCGAACTCTCCGAGTTCGGCCTCTACGAATTTGTCAACGTCAAAACCTACTGGCAGAAATAAACCATGAACAAGAAAAACATCCTTAGCTCAGCCGCCCTCCTCCTCGCCGCCGCGCCCGCATGGGCGGCGCCGCAAACCGTCTACTTCAACCAGCAGGGACGCCCCACGGAAAACACCGCCGCCATCGCCTACGTGCGCGAATACACCGTGCAGGGCAAACACGCCCGCGTGCAGGATTTCTACTACCCCTCGCGCAAAAAATATTCCGACCCCTACCAAGCGCCACTGTCGCAAATCAAACAGTTCGTCCCCCTACTCGACAGCGGCACGCTCACCCTCTGGCACTTCAACGGCCGCAAAAAAATGGACGCCTCCTACCACAACAGCAAACCCGACGGCGTGTGGACCAACTGGTACAACAACGGCAACAAATCCGCCGTCATGCCCTACAAAAACGGCAAAACCGAAGGCGTCGGCGCCCGCTACTACCAAAACGGCCGCAAAGAAAGCGAAATCGAATTCCACGCCGACAAAGCCAACGGCAAATGGCGGCAGTGGTATCCCGACGGCAGCCCGAAAAGCGAAGTGCTGATGAAAGACGACGAACCCGTCGAAATGGTGTCGTGGGACGCCAAAGGCCGCCTCACCGCCGAACTGAATTTCGCCGACAAAAAACGCAGCGGCATCATGCTCGAATGGTATGAAAACGGCGCGAAAAAATCCGAATCCGTCTATCAGGATGACGAACTCATCGCCCGCACCTCCTGGGACGAAAACGGCTTGGAAACCGACCGTTATTGACACTTGAACGCAAGGCCGTCTGAAAAGAAGAATTCAGACGGCCTTTTAAAGATTTCGGACAGAGCACACTGCAACACGCGCTGTACAAACGTTTGAATAAAACAAAAAGGAAACGTTATGGACAATCTGATTTGGCTGCTTGTTTTGGTCATGACCGTGGCAATAGTCGTATCCTTGCTGGGCGTTTTTTTACGCAGCCCTTCATTTAAAGGAAAAATGGGAGAAGCAGCCGTACATTCGCGCCTGGACAGGGAATTAGACGGCAAAACATACACAGAATTTCACGACCTGATTATTCCTTCCCGCAACGGCACCACCCAAATCGACCATGTCTACATTTCAAAATACGGCATCTTCGTTGTCGAAACGAAAAACTACACCGGCTGGATTTTCGGCAGCGAAAAACAGGCTCGCTGGACGCAGGTTGTTTACAAAGAAAAGCATTATTTCCAAAATCCGCTGCGGCAAAACTATGCCCATATCAAAGCGCTGGCCGCACTGCTGAATCTGCCCGACAGCAAATTCCATTCGCTGGCGGTGTTTCTCGGCGACTGCGAATTCAAAACCGAAATGCCGCCCAATGTCTGCCGTTTGCGAAGCGCGGCAGAATATATCGAAAGTTTTCAGACGGCCTTGCTGGACGAAGGCCAAATCCAAGCCGCCGTTGCCGTATTGTCGTCCGACGAATATCGGGCAGATAAGGAAAAACTGCGCGAACACACCGTCCGCCTACGCGAGCGGCATCGGCATTAAAACGGCAAAGGCCGTCTGAAACCGCCCTTTCCGTCTTAACTTCGTTGCAGCCCTGCCTTCGGAAACGTCACCCGCCTACGCGGGAATGCCGTTTCCGAAGCCCTTTTCCACCCCGTCCCGTAAAGGAAAACCATGAAACGCAAAATCCTTATCCTCGCCGCCCTCGCCATCTCCTGCGCCGCCCAAGCCGAACCCGGCACGGCCTTCCGCAGCCCCAGCGGCAACATCCACTGCATGGGCGACTACCGCGACATCGATAGCGGCAAAGTCAGCGCCGGTGTCAGCTGCGAAATCCGCGGCCACCGCGAAAACATCCGCCCCGCGCAAAAACGTCCCGACGACTGCGACCTCGACTGGGGCGACGGTTTCAGCATCGGTGCCAAAGGCCGCGCCGAAGTCTATTGCCACGGCGATACCGTCGCGCTGGCAAACAGCCGCGTGCTCAAATACGGCGACACCGTACGCGGCCAAGGCTGGCAGTGCACCAGCCGCCCGAGCGGCATGATGTGCAAAAACCGAAGCGGCCACGGCTTCGACATCAGCCGCGGGCAGCAGAAGCTGTTTTAAAACCCGCTTTCAGAAACGTCATTCCCGCGTAGGCGGGAACGGCCTCAAAACACACAGGCCGTCTGAAACCATTGTTCCAAGGAAAACGAAATGATCCGACCCGTCCCCCTCGAAAAATGCTACCGCCTGCTCAACATCGGCGCGACTGTGCTGGTGTCGGCCGAAGCGGACGGCCGCGCCAACGCGATGGCCGCCGCTTGGGCGTGCGCGCTCGACTATATGCCCAAGCCCAAAGTGAGCGTGGTGCTCGACAAGGCCGCGTTCACGCGTTCGCTCATCGAGCAAAACGGCCTGTTCGCGCTGCAAATCCCTGTGGCGCGGCAGGCCGAAACGGTGTTGAAACTCGGCAGCAGCAGCGGGCGCGGCAATCCGCGCAAAATCGAAGAGAGCGGTGCGAAAGCATTCAAGCCCGAAGGCTGCCCCGTGCCCCTGATCGAAGGCTGCGCGGGCTGGCTGTTGTGCCGCGTCATGCCCAACGAAACCATGCAACAGGAGCATGACTTGTTTGTCGGAGAAGTGCTTGCGGCATGGGCGGACGATACCGTGTTCGACGGCCATTGGCACTTTGAAACTGCAGGCGACGAATGGCGCACGCTGCATTATGTGGCGGGCGGCCATTTCTACACCATCGGCGCGCCGCTGACCGTAGCGGGCTACGGCAAAGAGTAAGGCCGTCTGAATGAATGTTTTGTTCAACAGGCTGCCAAAGCGTGCAGGAAGCCGTAACCACCGTGCAGATGGCGCGCGAAGTGTTTGAAACCGATTGGATTAAATTGAAGCTGATTAGCGACGGCGACACGCTCCAACCCGATGTGTTCCAACTGGTCGAAGCGGCGAAGATTTTGATTTCAGACGGCTTCAAGGTGCTGCCCTACTGCACGGAAGACCTCATCGCCTGCCGCCGCCTGCTCGATGCCGGCTGCGAAGCGCTGATGCCGTGGGCGGCGCCCATCGGCACGGGCTTGGGCGCGGTGCATGTGTTGCGCAAACGCCTGCCCGACACGCCGCTGATTGTCGATGCAGGTTTGGGTTTGCCCTCGCAGGCGGCGCAGGTGATGGAATGGGGCTACGACGGCGTGCTGCTCAACACGGCGGTTTCGTGCGCGGGCGACCCCGTGAACATGGCGCAGGCGAGTACGCCGACGGTGGGGCGGCCGTTTTGGCATTCTGCGGAGGATTAGAGGCCGTCTGAACAAAAAGGCCGTCTGAAAACAGGTTTCCCTGCTTTCAGACGGCCTTTTGTCTGCCTGCTTCGATGCCGTTCAGACGGCCTTTTGTGTGTGGCTGCCGATAATCTGCAAGAGCTGCGCCAGCACTTTCGGGTTGCCCGCGACGATGTTGCCGCTTTCGAGCCAGTTTTGTTCGCCGTCGGTGTCGGTGACGATGGCGCCCGCTTCTTTGGCGATCAGCGCACCGGCGGCGATGTCCCACGGTTTGAGGTTGAATTCGAAGAAGGCGTCGAAGCGTCCGGCGGCCAGCGAGCACAAATCCAGCGAGGCCGCGCCTTCGCGGCGCGCGCCTGCGGTTTTGGCCATGACGTCTTTCAGGATGGCGAGATAGGTGTCGGCGATGCTTTGGTCGACAACGGGAAAGCCCGTGCCGATCAGGCATTGGTTGAGCTCGATGCGGTTGGCAACGCGGATGCGGCGGTCGTTGAGCAGCGCGCCTTTGCCGCGCGAGGCCATGTAGAGGTCGTTGCGCTCGGGCGCGTAAACCAAGGCTTCCTGTATCTGGCCTTTGTGCAGCAGCGCCATGGAAACGGCGTATTGCGGGTGGCCGTGCAGATAGTTGGTCGTGCCGTCGAGCGGGTCGATGATCCATTCGTATTCGGCTTTGGGGTTACCGAGGCTGCCGCCTTCTTCGGCGGTGATTTTGTGTTGGGGATAGGCTTCGAGCAGGGTTTCGACGATGATGCTTTCGGCGGTTTTGTCGATGTCAGAGACGAAGTCGTTGAAGGCTTTGCTCTCGGCTTTGACGCGACCGAGGTCTTTGGAGGCGCGTATCATCATATCGCCCGCTTTGCGGGCGGCTTTGAAGGCGGTGTTGAGGACGGGGTTCATAGCTTTCCTTCGGTGGAGGGGAAAAGGCCGTCTGAAAACGGCAAATTGTGAAAGAACGTATCTTTGCGGGCGGCGGCGGTTTTGTGTGAAAATGCGCGCCTTTTTCCGCAGCCGCGAAAAAGCGGCGGATTATACGCAATACAGGCACGACTAGCTACGGCGCTTTGCGTTTCCCATGCCGGGCAAGCGCCTGTTTTTGCTTTCAGACGGCCTCGGGCAAACCAAGAAGGCCGTCTGAAAGCCCATCCCACGGACACCAGCCACCATGACCCCCGCCGCCCCCGCCTGTCTCGACAACATCAGCGTCGTCCTCACCCGCACCAGCCACCCCGCCAACATCGGCTCTGCCGCCCGCGCCATGAAAACCATGGGGCTGACCCGCCTCGTCCTCGTCGCCCCCAATCTCATGGCCACGCCCATGACCCCCGAGCCGCCCGTTTTCAACCCGCAAAAGCCGCAGGATTTCGTTCTGCCCGAAGAAAGCCGCATCCTCGCCTCCGGCGCCGCCGACGTCCTCGACGCCGCCCGCATCGCCGCCACGCTGGACGAAGCCCTTGCCGACACCGTTGTCAGCTGCGCCCTCACCAGCCGCAAACGCGAGCTCACCGCCCCGCTGCAAACCCCGCGCCAGCTCACCCCCGAAATCCTGCAAAGCGCCCGCGCCGGACAACAAACCGCCCTCGTCTTCGGCAACGAAACCTTCGGCCTGAGCATCGAAGAAGTGCAAAGCTGCAACCGCCTGATGACCATCGCCGGCAACCCCGCCTACTTCTCCCTCAACCTCGCTCAGGCCGTGCAGGTCGTCTCCTACGAAATCTACAGCCAAACCGACGCCGACCTCTCCCACCTCGTCCCGCCCAAACACCCCGCCACCCACGAACAAATCACCGGCATGAGCGCCCACATGGCCGAACTGATGGACGGCATCGGCTTCTTCAACCGCCGCAACGGCGAACGCATTATCCGCCGCCTGCACAACCTCTTCGCCCGCGCCAAGCCCGAAACCGAAGACATCGATCTTTTGCGCGGCTTCTTCAACACCGTCAGAAAACGGATCGACGGAAAATAACGCAGAGGTAGATAAGGCAGAGGCCGTCTGAAAACCTATCGGGCTTTTCAGACGGCCTCTGCCGTTTGTCAGTGGTGTGAAACTTAGATTCTATCCGGTACAGCTCATACTTTTTTATCTTGCAGTAGTTCTTTTAAAAACGCATTTTCTTTTTGCAGCAGCGAAATTTTTTCTTTTTCATGCTGTAATTCCTGCTTCAGTTTATCAATTTCAGCAGCAAGCGCATCGTTGCCGTAGTAGTTGTTGTGGTTGTAGTAGAAATTCCAGCCCGCCTGGTGCGGCTAGTTGGAGAAATCGCTGCTGCCGTTCACAGAAAGCAGCACACTTTTATCTTCATGTTCCAGCAATTCATTCACATCCACTTTTAGGATTTGGGCAAGCTGTTGCAGCTTTTCAATTTTAGGCTGGATTTCTCCCCGCTCGATACGCGCATAGGAGGTGGGGGAAATCTCCATTAGCGCGGCAATATACTCTTGCGTTAAGTCTTGTTCGCGCCGCAACGCGCGGACTTTTTAAAATCAAGCATGGTCTTTTCCTTCGTTTTTTAATGGAAACCGGCGGGTTATGACAGAAATCACAGCGAAAATTGTCGGATTGCGCCCTGTTTTCGCCGTATGGATTGATTTACTTTACAAACGTCTTAAACATAAAGCTGCTTGGGAGCAATTTGGGCTTATGGTAAGCTATAAGACATAAGTATAGATTGTTTTAAGGAAGATTTATGGGTAAGATAAATGATTTACTTAAGGAAATGAGAAAACATACAAGCACATACCCAAATATAATGGCTATTGCAATAGTTGTTGCAAATCTTATTTATCTAGAGTCAATCATTGTTTCAGAGTATGTAATTAAACCTCATGTAGAACCTGAAAATTACAGCATTTTTGACAGTATCAGTTTATGGGTTCACTTTTTAATTTTATATCCATTGATTATGAAATTTTTTGGTATGGAATTTCACATTCTTCGGAATTTTAAATCTTTATTTAAAAGGAATTGAAAATGCGTGAAATTGACTTATTGCGAATTAAATGAAGTTTGTGGTGGTATAAGTTTCTCTATGGGATCAGTTAATGCACAGCTGGTAGCATTAAGCGGTTTGGCCAATAGTGGGGCTTACTTGTGGGGAAATATTATTAAAAAGCAAGAATCAACAATTGCTGGTTTTACAGGCAGTATGATTAGCGGTATGGCAGCAGGAGCAGTCGGTGTAGGAATTGCAAGAGTATCTAATACCGCAACTGGTGCTGCCGCAGCGGCCTTGGGAGGCAATTATGCAACAACTCTTGGTGCTGCAGTAGAAGCCGCTATTAACAGGAGTGTAGAAGCTATTGCAGATTTAGACATCTGAAATATAAGTAACTTTATTAAATTATCTAGGCAGCCTGAAAAACCTGTTCCGTTCTTTCAGGCTGCCTAACCTTTACCTGCTATTTCCACTAACCATCCACAAGGATTCCAAAAATGCCCAACTACCTCTCTCGCCTCTCTTTCGGTTTCTCGCGCAGGCTGCCCGTGGTGCTGCAAACCGAAGCGGCGGAATGCGGTTTAGCGTGTTTGGCTTCGGTGTTGGGGTTTCACGGTTTCCATACAGATTTGCGCCACTTGCGGGCGCGTTTTTCGTTGTCGCTCAAAGGGGCGACGCTGGCGGATTTGGTGCGCTATGCCCATGTGCTGAACCTTACGCCGCGCCCGCTGCGTTTGGAATTGGACGAGCTGGCAAATCTGCGCCTGCCTTGTATCCTGCATTGGGATTTGAACCATTTTGTAGTGTTGCAGTCGGTGTCTCATGGCGGTATTACGATTATGAACCCTGCTTCGGGCTTGCAGAAAATCCGCATGGACGAAGTATCGCGGCGGTTTACGGGGATTGCGCTGGAGTTGCTGCCGAACACGCAGTTTGAGGAAAAGCGCGAGGCGAAGAAAATCCGAATTCTGCCGATGCTGCGCGGGGTAGTGGGGCTGAAACGTTCGTTGTTTCAGCTTTTATTATTGGCGGCGGCGTTGCAGGTGTTTGCGCTGGCAAGTCCGTTTTTTATGCAGTGGGTGATCGACCATGCGATTGTGTCGGCAGGCCGCGATTTGCTGCTGACGCTGGCTTTGGGCTTCGGACTGCTGATGGTGGTGCAGCAGTTGGTGTCGCAGGTGCAGACGTGGGCGGGGATGTTTTTGGCGACTTCGCTCAATATCCAGTGGAAAGCCAATGTGTTCCGCCGTTTGCTGGATTTGCCTGTGGCGTATTTTGCCAAGCGGCATTTGGGCGATGTGGTGTCGCGTTTCGGCGAGGTGGACAGCATCCAAAGCACGCTCACTTCCACGTTTTTCGTGCTGGTGTTAAACAGTCTGATGGCGGTGTTTACGCTGGTGTTGATGCTGCTGTACAGCGCGCAGTTGTCGGCGGTGGTGCTGGTTACGCTGCTGATTTATGTGTTGATTCGTTGGGCGGCGTATTATCCGCTGCGCCGTGCCACGGAAGAGAATCTGGTTCATGCCGCCAAGCAGAGCAGCTATTTTATGGAGACGGTGCGCGGTATCCAAACGGTAAAGCTGTTTGACAAAACCGCGCAGCGGCACAGCACTTGGCTGAATCTGTTTGTAGACACGGTGAACACGGGTTTGACTTCGCAGAAACTGTCCGCGCTGTTTGGCTTTGCCAACAGCTTTTTATTTGGCGTGGCAAATATTTTGATTGTGTATTGGGGTGCGGTTTCGGTGTTGGACGGTGCGTTTACCGTAGGCGTACTGATGGCGTTTATGTCGTATAAAAGCCAGTTTGAAGGCAAAATCGGCTCGCTCATCGACCAGTTTGTACAAATCAAAATGTTGGGGCTGCATGCGGAGCGGCTGGCGGATATTGTGCTGGAAGAAACAGAACAGGGCGCGGTGGGCGTGATGCAGCCTGAAAAGGTGCAGGATTTTGATTTTGTGATTGAAAACGTATCGTTCCGCTATGCGGAGAATGAGCCGTTTGTACTACGTGATGTGAATTTGCAGATTCGGCAGGGCGAAACGGTGGCGTTTGCGGGGCATTCGGGCTGCGGCAAGTCCACGCTGATTCAGATTCTGACAGGCAGCCTGAAACCCGAAAGCGGAAGGGTACTGCTGGGCAGGCATGATATTCACGCACTGCCGCCTGCCTTTGTACGCCAATTCAGCGCAACGGTGATGCAGGACGATGTGCTGTTTGCAGGCTCGATTACGGAAAACATCTGCTTTTTTGACGAAGCGCCCGATGCGGCGAAAATCGAACATTGCGCCAAAATGGCAAACATCCACGACGAAATCGCGGCGATGCCGATGGCGTATGAAACACTGATCGGCGACATGGGCAGCGCATTAAGCGGCGGGCAGAAGCAGCGCATTATCTTGGCGCGCGCACTCTACCGAGAGCCGCGCATTTTGTTTCTAGACGAGGCCAGCAGCCATTTGGATGCGGATAACGAGCGGATCATCAACGATAATCTGCGGCGGCTGGACATCACAAAAATCATGGTGGCGCACCGGCAGGAAACGTTGGCGATGGCGGACAGGGTGGTATTATTGGGGGTAGCCTGAAAACCAATTTCTAATGTTTTGAAAGAGAAAAACCATGAAATCTCCCATTCTTGCCTTTTTATTGCTATTGACCGCATGCAGCCATGCAAACGGTCTGGCGAATGTATCAAACCATGCCGCGAACATGAACGGCACCATCCAAATTTCATTTGAACAAGCCGAGTTTGTTTATCAGGGCAACCCTATTATCTGAATGACGAATACGGCATATTGTCTGAACTGGTTAAGCAGAAAAGAGGAGAGAGTAAAGCGTTTTTTATCAAACAAGCTATCTGTTTAAACGGCTACATTCAAACCAAAGCGCAGAACAACAATAGACCTCTTGCGAAAGTATCCTGAAGATTTACAATTTCCAAATGAAATACTAAAACCTAATCCAAAGAAGCAACAGGGAATTCAAACGGCTCACAGGTGTAACGCCCGTCCTTTTTCATGAAATGCTGCAAGTCACCACAGAAGCAGAAAGCCGGAAGGTCAAGTCGGGCAGGCC
>NZ_JBKGTW010000024.1:0-31105 GCF_046546535.1 Neisseria sp. WLZKY-1 | reverse complement strand
CCGCAAAAAGGGCATTTTTTGTGTTCAAAGGTTTTGACTCCGCTTAAAGCCTTGTAGCATAAGGCTTGCGGGGGTTTTGGGCAGTAAATTTGTTACTTACGCCGGTAATGCACACGGGGGCGGTGTCGCTCATGTTTTTGGCTTTGGCAACGTTTTGGTTGAATTCGCGGCTGCTGATGGTCTGCATAATGGTCTCCGTTTCAAATGTAGCAACGTACGGATATTGTAGCAATACAAGGGGGGAACAGACAAATAAGGCCGTCTGAAAGCACTACAAACACGTTTCAGACGGCCTTCGGGTCTTAGGCCGTCTGAAAGGCAAAAAAAGCAGCCTGAAAAGTTTTCAGGCTGCTTTTTGATACTTGCGGGCGGGCGTTTATTCCCATTCGATTGTGGCGGGCGGTTTGCCGCTCACGTCGTACACCACGCGGTTGATGCCTTTGACTTCGTTGATGATGCGGTTGGACACGCGGCCGAGCAGGGAGTAGGGCAGCTCGGCCCAGTGGGCGGTCATAAAGTCGCTGGTAATCACGGCGCGCAGGGCGACGACGTAATCATAGGTGCGGCCGTCGCCCATCACGCCGACGGATTTTACCGGTAGGAATACGGCAAAGGCCTGGCTGGTGAGGTCGTACCATGAAGTGCCGTTTTCGTCGGTGGTGTTGCGCAATTCCTGAATAAAAATATCGTCGGCCTGGCGCAGGAGGTCGGCGTATTCTTTTTTCACTTCGCCGAGGATGCGTACGCCGAGGCCGGGGCCGGGGAAGGGGTGGCGGTACACCATTTCGCGCGGCAGGCCGAGGGCGACGCCCAACTCGCGCACTTCGTCTTTAAACAGGTCGCGCAGCGGCTCGAGCAGCTTGAGTTTCATGTTTTCGGGCAGGCCGCCGACGTTGTGGTGCGACTTGATGGCGTGGGCTTTGTTGGTTTTCGCGCCCGCGCTTTCGATGACGTCGGGGTAAATTGTGCCTTGCGCCAGCCATTTGGCGTTGGTGAGTTTTTTCTCTTCGGCATCAAACACTTCTATGAATTCCGCGCCGATGATTTTGCGCTTGCGCTCGGGGTCGGTAACGCCGGCGAGTTTGTCGAGAAACTGTTTTTCCGCATCGACATGAATTACGCGCACGCCCAAGTTGCGGGCAAACATGTCCATCACCATTCTGCCTTCGTTTTGGCGCAGCAGGCCGTGATCGACGAACACGCAGGTGAGCTGGTCGCCGATGGCGCGGTGAATCAGTGCGGCGGCCACAGAGGAATCGACGCCGCCGGACAAGCCTAAAATCACTTCGTCGCTGCCGACCTGCTCGCGGATTTTGGCCACGGCTTCGTCGATGTAGTTGGGCATCGTCCAGCTTGGTTTGGCGGCGCAGATGTCGAGCACAAAGCGGTTGATCAGGGCGCGGCCTTGCTTGGTGTGGGTTACTTCGGGGTGGAACTGGATGCCGTAAAACCGTTTGGCGGCGTGTTCCATCATGGCGATGGGGCAGGAGGGGGTGTCGCCGATGATGCTGAAGCCTTCGGGCAATTTGGAGACTTTGTCGCCGTGGCTCATCCATACGTCGAGGGTGTTGGGCTGGCCGTCTGAAATGCCGCGCGTCAGTTCGCTGTCGATGGTTTTGACTTGGGCGTAGCCGAATTCGCGCTGGTTGCCCGGCTCGACGTCGCCGCCCAGGTGGTAGGCCATAAACTGCATGCCGTAGCAGATGCCGAGCACGGGGATGCCCAAATCAAAAATGCCGGTGTCGGCCTGATAGTCGGAGTTGTATACGGAATTGGGGCCGCCGGAGAGAATAATGCCTTTCGGATTAAAGGTTTTGATGTCGTCAAGCGGCATATCGTAGGGATGCAGCTCGCAGTAAACATGGGCTTCGCGCACGCGGCGGGCGATAAGCTGGGTAACTTGCGAACCAAAGTCGAGAATGAGGATTTTGTCTTGGGTCATGGCGGTTCCGAGTGGGTTTCGGGGTCAAAAAAACGGGGCGGATTTTAACATAAAAGGCCGTCTGAAAGCCTGATGCAGGTTTTCAGACGGCCTCCGATGCCCGATTGGGCGGGGCGCTTATTTCACGCGCATGTCGCCGGTTTCGACGAAACGCTGATGCCACGACAGCGCTTCGTTCAACAGGTGCGGCGTGTGCAGGCCGCCGCCGGATTTTTCGGCACGGTCGAAGTAGTCGCGCAGCTGGTCACGGTAGTCGGGGTGGGCGCAGTTTTCAATGATAAGGCGGGCGCGCTCACGCGGGGATTTGCCGCGCAAATCGGCCAGACCCTGCTCGGTAACCAGCACCATCACGTCGTGTTCGGTGTGGTCGTGGTGGGAAACCATCGGCACGATGCAGGAAATCGCTCCGCCTTTGGCTACCGACGGCGACACGAAGAAGGACAGGAAGGAATTGCGGGCAAAGTCGCCGGAACCGCCGATGCCGTTCATCATTTTGGTGCCCATGATGTGGGTGGAATTGACGTTGCCGTAGATGTCGGCTTCGATCATCGCGTTCATGCCGATGATGCCGAGGCGGCGGATCAGCTCGGGGTTGTTGGTCACTTCCTGCGGGCGCAGGATGATTTTGCTGCGCAGTGCGTCGATGTTGTCGTTGAAGCGTTGCAGCGCGTCGGGGCTGAACGACAGGGCGGTGGCGGATGCGGAAAGCATTTTGCCGCTCAGAATCAGGTCGAGCATGCCGTCCTGCAATACTTCGGTATAGCCGACCAAATCGTCGAAGGGGCCGTCCTGCAAACCGGCCAGTACGGCGTTGGCGACGTTGCCGACGCCCGACTGCAGCGGCAGCAGGTTTTTCGGCAGGCGTCCCATTTTGACTTCGTGCGAGAAGAAGTCGATGATTTTCGCAGCGATGCTCTTGGACATTTCGTCCGGCTCGGCGAATTTGCTGTTGCGGTCGGACGCGTCGGTCAGCACGATGCCGACGATTTTGTCCAAGTCGCAAGTCATGTAGGGCGAGCCGATGTGCTGGCCGGCCTGGGTCATCAGCAACGGCTGGCGGTTAGGCGGCAGACCGATGCTGTCATAGATGTCGGCCATGCCTTCGAGTTTGGCGTTTTGCTGCGCGTTGACTTCGAGAATGATTTTTTTCGCATATTGCAGCCAGGTAACGTTGGTGCCGACTGCCAACGAGGGAATCAGTTTGCCGTCGGCGGTGATGCCTGCCACTTCGACGATGGCTACATCCATATCGCCGAAGAAACCGGCGCGAACCTGCGGCTCGATGTGCGACAGGTGCACATCCATGTAATAGGCGTCGCCCGCGTTAATCTGGTTGCGCATGGTGGGGTCGGACTGGAAGGGGCTGCGGAAAGAAACGGCATTGGCGCGGGCGAGCACGCCGTCGCATTCGTCGGCAGTGGACGCGCCGGTAATCATGCGGATGGTGTAGGGCTTGCCCGCCTGGTGGGCGGCCTGTGCCTTTTCGGCGATGGCGGTGGGAACGGCTTTGGGGTAGCCCGCGCCGGTAAAGCCGCTGATGCCGACGGTCATGCCGTTTTCGATAAAGGCGGCGGCCTGTTCGGCGGAAATGATTTTTTGGCGCAAGCCTTCGTGTTGCACACGTTCTGCTGCTTGGGTCATGAGGTTTTCTCCTTCAAATACATATAAGAAACCGCCCGTAAGGCGCGGGGTTGGAACAAATCCGGCCGCACGCGGGCAGGCCAGACGCTTCGGAATATATAGTAAAGGTTTATCAGTGTAAAGTTTCCGCAAGCATATGCCGCGCGGCGCGGTGCAGCTTTAAGAAACGCAAAGGCCGCCGCCTGCCGCGGCCGGTTTTTTTCAGACGGCCTTTCTTTTGCCGGACAAGCTTGTATAATCCGCCATTTCGTTTTTCCGTTTCCCGCAAAGGAACTTTATGAAGCACACTTTGAAACTGAGTCTGACCGCCTTGGCCGCCGCCTGCGCGCTGGCCGCCTGCAAACAGGAAACCGGTGCTCCTGCCGCCTCCGCCGCGCAAAGCGCTTCCGCTGTCCAATCCGGTGCGAAAGACCCCGCAGCACTGGGCACGCCCGAGCAGCAGGCCAGCTACGCCATCGGTATGGACATCGGCCGCAACCTCAAAAACCTGAAAGACCAGGGCGTGAGCCTCGATTTGAAAATGTTCAGCGAAGCCGTGCAGACTGTCGTAGAAGGCAAAGAAACACGCATCAGCCCGCAGCAGGCCGAAGAAGTGCTGGTGGCATTCATTCAGAAAGAACAGGAAAAAGCCCAGGCCGCCGCGCAGAAAGAAGCGCAGCCCGCCTTGGAAAAAGCCAAAGCATGGCTGGCCGAAAACGGCAAAAAAGAAGGCGTGAAAACCACAGCCTCCGGCCTGCAATATAAAGTAATCAAAGAAGGTACTGGCAAACAGCCCAAGCCCGATTCCATGGTCAGCGTCACCTACACCGGCAAGCTCACCGACGGCACCGTGTTCGACAGCAACGCCGATGCCAAAGAGCCGATGGCTTTCCCGCTGCCCGTGATGATCAAAGGTTGGCAGGAAGCCCTGCCGATGATGAAAGAAGGCGCGGAATACACCCTCTACATCCCGCCCGAACTGGGCTACGGCGATATGCCTCCGCCCAACTCCAAAATCCCGAAAAACGCCGTGCTGGTGTTTGACGTGAAACTGGCGGCCACCGGCGAAATGCCGAAAGACGCGATGGTCGGCATGCCGCCGCCAGAAAGCAGATAAAGGCCGTCTGAAAAAACGTCCGGCTCCGTGCCGCAAAAGGCCGTCTGAAAGCCCCGCCGCGCTTTCAGACGGCCTCCCTTATCCGTTTTTCCCCGCGCACCATAACAACATGAAACACAACATTACCCTGTCTCCCGACAACGAAACTTTTGAGGCGGACGACGGCGAAAGCATACTCGCCGCCGCCCGCCGCCAGGGCTTCAACCTGCCGCACTCCTGCCAAAACGGCATCTGCGGCCAATGCAAAGCCCGCGTCCTCTCCGGCCGCTTCGAGCAGGCCGGACACGCCGAACAGGCGCTGCCCGCCGAAGAAGCCGCGCAAAACCATATCCTTATGTGCTGCTGCTTCGCCCAAAGCGACATCAGCCTCGAAGTGCCCGGCTACCGCAGCGGCAAAACCCCGCCCGTCAAAACCCTGCCCGCCCGCGTCGCCTCCATCGACTATATCGGCGACACCGCCGTTGTCCGCCTCGACATGCCGAAAAAGCCGTCCTTCGTTTTTCTTGCCGGACAATACATCGACATTCTCCTCAAAGACGGCAGCAGCCGCAGCTATTCCCTCGCCAACAGCCCCTCGCAAACCGCACAACTCGAACTGCACATCCGCCGCCGCGAAGGCGGCCTGTTCAGCGGCCTGCTTTTTGGCAGCGAACCCGCCGTCCGCGAAAAAACCGTCATGCGCGTGCGCGGGCCGCTGGGCACCTTCACCTTGCAGGAAAACGACGATTCCCCGCTCATCCTCTTGGCTACCGGCACGGGTTACGCTCCCGTGCAAAGCATCCTGCACCATCTTGCCGAACAACAGTCTCCGCGCCCGATCCACCTTTATTGGGGCGGCCGCACCGAAAGAGAACTCTACTTTGCCCGCGAAGCCGCAGCGCTTATCGGCCGTCTGAAAAACGCCCGCTTCACCCCCGTCCTCTCCCGCGCGCCCGAAAGCGGGCAGAGTGCGCGCGGCTACGTCTGGCAGCAGGCGCTGGCCGACTATCCCGATCTGTCCGGACATCAGGTATACGCCTGCGGCTCTCCCGCCATGATTGTCGACGCGCAGCGCGTGTTATGCGAAAAAGGCCGTCTGAAAAAAGAAGCCTTCTTCTCCGACGCCTTTTCCCCCGCGCAGGCCGATAGCGCCGCAGAGGCCGTCTGAAAGCGGAGCTTCAACGAAGTTAAAACGCCGCTTCGGCACAGCCAAAACAGCACGCATCTTTTTTCAGACGGCCTCCTAACCCGTGAGGCCGTCTGAAAGCCCGGCCGCCCAAACCACCCGAATACATACAATAAGGAGACCGAAATGAACCGAATCTATAAAGTTATCTGGAACCATGCCTGCAGCACATAGACAGCTGTCTCCGAACTGTCTCATGCCAAAGGCAAAAGCAAATCCGAATCGGGCAGATTGGAAACGCTGGCCGTTTTTGCAACAGTCGGGTTGACATCGGCCGCAGCATCTGTGGCGGCGATCACAGAAGGATCGGCAACAGGCGCCAATGCCATTGCCATCGGTACAAACTCGCAGGCATCAGGCGATTCTGCCGTGGCCGTCGGCATCAACGCCAAGACGAACGGCAACCGCGCCGTGGCCGTCGGCAGCGGCACTTCTGCCTCAAAAGATGATGCCGCTGCCTTCGGTAGCGCTGCCGGAGTGGCAACGCAGAACTCGGTCGCCATCGGCAAATCCGCATCCGTGCGGGAAGCAACGGCAGGGAAACTGGCATCTGCGGGTGTCGATGTAAAAACGGCAGACACAACCACAGGCAGCGGCTCGGTGGCGGTCGGCGCGAACAGTAAAGCCTTCGGCACGAACGCCACCGCCGTCGGCCAGTCGTCCAACGCTTTGGGACAAAACTCGTTTGCCGGCGGACAGGTCGCCAAAGCCTACGGCAAATCCAGCGTGGTCGTGGGCGACGGTGCGGTTGCCACCAATGACGTCGCCGCCGCCGTGGGCACATCCTCCCGCGCCACTGCAGGTGGCACGGGTTTGTATTATTCAGACGGCCAACTCGCCGCCACTCCCGCCGCCGCCGTCGCGACCCACACGAATATCGCCGTCGGCAAAGATTCGGCCGTCAATTCGGCCGACCTGCGCAATATCGCCGTCGGCAACGGCGCGGCTACGTCGCATTTCGGTGAAGACAGCATCAGCATCGGCACAAACACCAACAATTTCAAAGCCAACGGCACGAAAACCGACATACCCACCCGTGCCCGCCAAACCATCGCTGTCGGTAAAAATGCCATGACTTACGGCGAAAGCTCGATCGCCCTCGGCAACGGCGCGAAAACCACCAACCTCAAATACAACACCGGCACCGCATCTCCCGCCTACACCACTGCCAACCGGGCGATAGCCGTCGGTGCATCGTCCGAAGCGTCGGGCGAGTCCTCCGCCGCCATCGGCGTCGAAGCGAAAACCGAGCGCAACGATTCGATGTCCATCGGCAAAAAGGCATAGGTGCTTGCCGACCCGTCTGACAACACTGCTTTTGCGAAAACCAACAATATGGCTATCGGCAACAATGCGCTGATTGCTTGCCATGTCGGCACCAGCTCGCTGGCAGTCGGCCATAACGCGCAGGCTTTGGGTGCGGGCAACCAGAAAATGGCACCCGGCACGAACTCGGTTTCCAGCGGCACCATTTCCTCTGCCGTCGGCGTCGCGGCGAAAGCGCACGGCGACACCACCTCGGCCTACGGTTCGTACACCCAGGGGATGGGCGGCTTCGACAGCATGGCCGCAGGCTCGTCAGCCGCCGTCGTCAAGGGCAGCGGCAACATCGCTTCTTCGCAGGCGGACATCGGCTCGGGCAGCATCGGCAAAAGCGGCTTCACCCGCACCCTCACCAAGGTCGCCGCAGGCCGCATCAACAAAGACTCCACCGATGCCGTCAACGGCAGCCAGCTATATCTCACGCAAAACGCCCTCGGCAACCTCGGCAACTCCGCCGTCACCGTGTTGGGCGGCGATGCCGAGATTAAAAAAGACGGCGATGAAGCGGGCACGCTTACCATGAGCGACATCGGCGGCACAGGCAAAAACACCGTCCACGACGCCATCAAAGCATCGAAAACCGAAGTCAAAGCAGGTACCAACATCGCTTCGGTAGACAAAACTGACGATAATTCAGACGGCCACAGCGTCTACACCGTCAATGCCAAAGGCACAACCGTCTCCGCAGCTTCGGACAAAGTCAGCGTCACAAGCAGCGCGAAAAGCGGCAACATCACCGATTACGCCGTCGATTTGTCCGCCGCGGCCAAAGCCAGCCTGGCGAAGGCCGACAGCGCCGTGCAGAACGTCGTTTCCGCCACCCCCAACTTAACGGCTGCCAAAAGCGGCGACACCGTTACACTGAACTTCTCCTCCACACCGACGTTTGACAAAGTCACCACCGGTAACACCGTCACCGACGGCAATGGCGTCACCATCAGCAAAGCAGGCGCATCACCCGTCAGCCTCACTTCAGACGGCCTGAACAACGGCGGCAACACCATCACCAACACCAACACCATCACCATCACCAACAACACCATCACCAACGTTGCCAGCGGCGGTGACACCGACAGCAACGCCGCCAATATCGGCGATGTGAAAAAAGCTGCCGCCGCCGCGAAAAACACCGTATCGGCAGGCGACAGCAATGTCGTTGTCACGCCGAAAACCCATGCAGACGGCCACACTGACTACGCCGTCAAACTGGCCGACAAAGTGGCGCTGGGCAACGGAAAAGTCTCGCTCGACGGTACAACGGGCAATATTGCCGCCGTAGGCAACGTCACAGCGGGCAACACCGTCACCGCCGGAACGGGCGCAAACGCCGTCACTCTTGACGGCACGAAAGCGCAGGTGAAAGCGGGCAGCGTCGTCGTCGACGGCAAAGCGGGCACCGTTACCGGACTGGGCAACAAAACCTGGGGCAGCGGCAGCACGCAGCCCGTCAGCGGCCGCACCGCCACCGAAGACCAGCTCAAAGTCGTCGACAACCAAGTGGCGCAAAACAAAACCGACATCGCCAATCTCAGCGGCAATATCGGCAAGGGTCTCAATTTCGCGGGCAACACCGGTTCGACGAACAAAAAACTCGGCCAAACCGTAAACATCGTCGGCGAGGGCAAAAAAGACGACAGCCGCTATTCGGGCGAAAACATCAAAACCATGGTGGATGCGCAAGGCAATCTGGTCGTCAAAACCGACAAAGACCTCAAAGCCGAAAGCCTCACCGTCGGCAAAGACGGCCAAACCGGCCTTACCCTGTCTGCCGACAACGGCGCGGGACAAATCGCCGTCAACGGCAAAGACGGCGACAACCTCGCAAGCGACGGCGCGATTGCCAAAAAACTCAACCGGCGTCTCGACATCGTCGGCGGTGCGGACAAAAACAAACTGTCCAACAACAACATCGGCGTCAACAAAGACAGCCAAGGCCGTCTGAAAGTGCAGCTGGCCAAAGAGCTGAACGGCTTGACTAACGCATCTTTCGCCGACGGCAGCGGCAACACCAACGTCGTCAACGGCGCGGGCCATGCCGTGCGCGACAACGCGGGCAACCAAACCGCCGTGAACGCGGGCGGCGTCACCGTCACTCCGTCAGCCGCAGGCAAAGCCCCCGTTTCACTGACTGCGGGCGGACTGGACAACGGCGGCAACCAAATCAGCAACGTTGCCGCGGGCACGAAAGCCACTGACGCGGTAAATGTCGGCCAGCTCAATGCCAAACTCGGCGCGCTGACCGATGCCGCCAACCTGAACTTCAACGCATTGGAGCGCAAAATCAACGATATCGGCGACAACGCCAATGCGGGCGTAGCCGGTGCGATTGCCCAAGGCTCGATTCCGCAGGTTACCCGCCCGGGCGCATCCGGCCTCGGCGTGGGCAGCGGCTACTACGGCGGACAATTCGCCCTAGCAGTCGGCATGTCCTCGATGAGCGACGGCGGCAACTGGATTGTGAAAGGCAATGTTTCCGTCAACACCCGAGGCCGCGTCGGCGCGGGCGCGGGCGCGCTGTACCAGTGGTAGGCGGAACGGGTTTTCAGACGGCCTGATGCCGTCTGAAAACCGCCCGCCCTCCATGCGGCGCATGGCAAAAGGCCGTCTGAAAACTCTTTTTGGTTTTCAGACGGCCTTTTGCGGTGCGCGGCGGATTAGGCGGGAGAAGTGTCGGATACAAGTATCCGGCCTGCTGCAAGGTTGTCCCATTAAAAACCGCGTGCGTTGCCGTGCAACACACCCTGTCGCCGTTTTTCAGACGGCCTCTTGCGGCATGAGGATGAGGAATTGGCGCAGGCTGTAGAAGTGTTCGCGGCGCGGCCAGTCGAGGCGGGCGAGGGCGGTTTCGGCGAAGGCTTGGTTTTCGTTGTCGATGAGAAATTCGACGCAGTCGGTTTCGCCCGCGCTTTGGCTGTAGTAGAAGCGGACGAAGTGGATGCGTCGGTCGGGGCGGGCGCGGCGCAGGGCTTCGCGGATGGCGTTTTGCAGGGCGTCGGCGGGCAGTTCGGGTTTGTCGCCCGCGTATTTGGTGACGGTGTTGCCGGTGTAGGCATCGAAGGGGATGCCGTTGAGGGTCAGAGTTTGCGCTTTGCTGCGGCGGCGGTTGAAGGCGTCGAGGATGGTGTGCAGGGCGCTTTCCTGGAAGTTCTCCCAGTTGCCGCTGAGGGCTTCTTCGACGGTGGCGCCGACATCGCCGTAGGCTTCGTAGAGCAGGCGGCCGTCGGGCAGGGCGGTTTCGACGTCGAGGCGGGTGACGACGGCGTTGTCGTGGCGTTGGCTGACGTAGGCGAGGGTGTCGAGGGCGGCGGGAACGGCAAAATCGGGAATGAGTTTGCCGTCTTCTTCGCGCACTTGGTGGCCGTGGGCGGTGAGGGCGGCGTGGAGGATTTGGTTGAGGGTGTAGTCGTCGCTGTCTTGTGTAGCGGGGGTTTGGTCGGTCATGGCGGTTTTCGTCGGTTCGCGGGATGTTTTCAGACGGCCTTTTTCAGACGGCCTCTACTGTGAAGCGGATATGGGTTTTCGCCCATTGTTCGCTTTCGTCGTTGAGGGCGCCGGCGGTGAGGGGATTTTCGTCCAGCCATTGCCTGCTGATGCGCAGGACGATGCTGCCGCTCTCGGGGCTGCCCAGACGGGTGTGGCGGGGCAGCTCGAAGGGGAGGCGGGCGCGGTTGAAGAGGACGGACAGGCGCAGGGCGAAGAGGGCGTACCACATGATGTTGCCGCCTTGGATTTGGTCGGCGACTTTGCGTACGTCGCCGCGCTGGCCAAGGGCGAGGGCGGCGAGGATGTTTTGTTCTTTGCGCGAGAAGCCGGGCATGTCGGCTTGGGCGAGGATGTAGGCGGTGTGTTTGTGGTAGGCGGTGTGGGCGATGTCGGTGCCGATTTCGTGCAGTGCGGCCGCCCAGCGCAGGTATTGCCGCCAGTGTTTGAGTTCATGCACGGAGACGTTTTGCGCGAGGCTTTCGAGCAGGTGGTCGGCGGTGCGGGCGACGCGTTCGGCCTGGCTGCGGGAGACGTGGTAGCGTTCCTGGAAGCGGACGACGGTTTGTTCGCGCATGTCTTCGTTGAGGCTGCGGCCGATGAGGTCGTAGAAAACGCCGTCGCGCAGGGCGGCGTCGGTGACGTTCATGGTTTCGACGCCGAGTTCTTCGAATACGGCAATCATCACAGCCAGGCCGCCGGCGAAGACTTCGACGCGTTCGGCTTTGAGGCCTTCGAGTTTGGCTTTTTTGACGCTGCCGGCTTCGGCGATGCGCTGGGCAAGTTTTTTCATGCCGACGTAGGTGATGGTTTCTCCGCTGTTGCCGGTTTCGGCGGCGAGAACGTCGCGGATGGATTTGGCCGAGCCGGAGGTGCCGATGGCGAAGTCCCAGCCGGTGCGCTTGTATTTTTGTGCGATGCGCTGGATTTCGGCGCGGGCGGCGGTGACGGCCGTCTGAAAGTCTTTTTCACCGGTTTTGTTTTTGAAAAAGCGCATGGTGTAGGTGACGCAGCCCAGGGGCAGGCTTTCGGCGCAGGCGGGCTGGGCTTCCGAGCCGATGACGAATTCCGTCGAGCCGCCACCGATGTCGACGACGAGCATGCGGTCGCCGTTGGGCGGCAGGGTGTGGATGACGCCGGTGTAGATGAGGCGGGCTTCTTCGCGCCCGGCGATGACTTCGATGGGAAAGCCCAGCGCGGCTTCGGCCTGCGGGATAAAGGCGGCGATGTTTTTGGCGACGCGGAAGGTGTTGGTGGCAACGGCGCGGACTTGCTCGGGGGCGAAACCGCGCAAGCGTTCGCCGAATTTGGCGAGGCAGGCGAGGGCGCGCTGCTGCGAGGCTTCGTCGAGGTTTTTCTGTTCGTCCAAACCGGCGGCAAAGCGCACCATTTCTTTAATGGAATCGACGACTTGGAGCTGGCCGTTGTCGTTTTGGCAGATTTGCAGGCGGAAGCTGTTGGAACCGAGATCGACGGAAGCGAGCATTTGCGGGGTGTCGGGGCTGTTCATGCAGATGGGGGATGGGGGAAAACGGAAAGGCGGCATTGTATAGCGAACCAAAATGGAAAATCTACGGCGTTGCAGCGCCTGGCCGTACTACTTGTACTGTCTGCGGCTTGCTGCCTTGTATCTTTTTTATTTTGACTCACTATATCTTTCCCATTTTGCTTCACTATCAGTCAGGCCGTCTGAAAACCGCAATTTTCAGACGGCCTTGGGTTGTGGCGGAACAGGAGGCCGTCTGAAAAAGCGGATTCGGTTTGATTTGCGGCCGTCTGAAAAAACGGAATCGCGGTTTTTCAGACGGCCTTTCTCCTGCCTGTTGCGCCAAACGGATAGGGCAATGCTTTGCGCCGCAGATTTTATTTCGCAAACAGCGGGTTTTGGTTAAAATGCGTCAATCATTTTTACGCTTGCGGCCGCTGCTTTTCAGGCGGCTGTTTATTTGAACTGCAAACAGGGAGTTTTTTATATGAACCAATACGATCCTTCTTCTTTCGAGTCTGCGCCGCAGCTTTTGGCCGAGCCGCGCAAAGTGGCGTGGGGCGAGGGCGCTGCCTGGATCAGTCAGGCGTGGCGGATATTCAGGCTGCGCCCGTGGATGTGGCTGGGCATGATTTTTGTGATAGGGCTGATCGGCGCGCTGGTGCAGCTTGTTCCCTTTGTCGGCGGCCTGATCAGCGCGCTGCTTTCGTTTTTCTTCACCGGCGGCCTGATGCTCTCGTGCGACGCGCTGGAAGAGGGCGGCGAATTGCAGTTTGATTATCTGTTTTCCGGCTTCAAATACAAATTCGGCGAACTGGCGGTGCTGACGCTGCTTTATATCGCGTTTCTCATTGTCGGCCTGATTGTGGCCGGCATTCTGTTTGCCATATTTGTCGGCGGTTTCAATCCCGGCGAGTTTGCCGCCGCCATCAATTCGGGCTCGGGCGATGCGGGCGACGCGTTGCTGGTTATCCTGTTTATGCTGATTATTATGATGCTGTATATTCCGCTGATAATGATGGTTTGGTTTGCGCCCGCACTGATTGTGCTGCACGATGTGCGGCCGTTTGAATCGATGAAAATGAGCTTCAAAGCCTGCCTGCGCAATATCGGTGCGTTTATCGTCAACGGGCTGGCTTGGTCGGGCATGGCCTTGGCGGCGGCTTTGGTGATTACGCTGGTCGGCTTGCCCTTCGGCTTGTTTTCCAACAATGCCGGACCGGCCTATCTTGTGATCAGCCTGATGATGCTGCTGATGATTCCGCTGTGGCTTGTTTTCGCCTGTATGATGCAGATCGGCTATTACACGGCCTACCGCAGCATTTGGACAGACCCGCCGCTGAAACGTTAAACACACCATCCGAACATGCCGCTCTGTTTTTCAGACGGCATGTTTTTTGCGGCTGCGGCAGGCCGTCTGAAAGCCTGTTTTAGACGGCTTGATAAGACAATTTGTCCAAAAATATAATAGAAATTCAAATCAACAGGCGGAGCTTGCAGATTTTTAGACATTTTGCTTGCGCCGCGCCCTGTTCGCCGCTACCATAGCCGCCGTTTTTCGACCCGAATATCTAAAAAGAACCAAACATGAACACCAACCCACAAACCCTTTACGACAAACTCTGGAACAGCCACGTCGTGCGCGAAGAAGAAGACGGCACGGTTCTTCTCTACATCGACCGCCATCTGGTGCACGAAGTGACCAGCCCGCAAGCTTTTGAAGGCCTGAAAATGGCCGGGCGCAAGCTGTGGCGCATCGACAGCGTGGTCTCCACCGCCGACCACAACACGCCTACCGGTGATTGGGACAAAGGTATCCAAGACCCGATTTCCAAACTGCAAGTAGACACTTTGGACAAAAACATCAAAGAATTCGGCGCGCTGGCCTATTTCCCGTTTATGGACAAAGGTCAGGGCATCGTGCATGTGATGGGCCCCGAGCAGGGCGCGACGCTGCCGGGTATGACCGTAGTATGCGGCGACTCGCACACCAGCACCCACGGCGCATTCGGCGCACTGGCGCACGGCATCGGCACTTCCGAAGTGGAACACACCATGGCGACGCAGTGCATCACTGCTAAAAAGTCCAAATCCATGCTGATTAAGGTTGAAGGCCGTCTGAAAGCCAACGTTACCGCCAAAGACATCGCCCTTTACATCATCGGCCAAATCGGCACCGCCGGCGGCACGGGTTACGCCATCGAGTTTGGCGGCGAAGCCATCCGCAGCCTGTCGATGGAAGGCCGCATGACCCTGTGCAATATGGCCATCGAAGCGGGCGCGCGCTCGGGCATGGTGGCCGTCGATCAAACCACCATCGATTATGTGCACGGCAAACCCTTTGCGCCCAAAGGCGAAGCGTGGGACAAAGCCGTCGAATACTGGCGCACGCTGGTATCCGACGAAGGCGCGGTGTTCGACAAAACCTACACCTTCCGCGCCGAAGACATCGAGCCGCAGGTAACTTGGGGCACATCGCCGGAAATGGTGCTCGACATCAGCGGCAAAGTGCCCAACCCCGCCGACGAAGCCGATCCCGTCAAACGCAGCGGCATGGAGCGCGCCCTCGAATACATGGGCTTGGAAGCGGGCACGCCGCTGGCGGACATTCCGGTGGACATCGTGTTTATCGGCTCGTGCACCAACAGCCGCATCGAAGACTTGCGCGAAGCCGCCGCCGTGGCCAAAGGCCGCAAAAAAGCCGACAACGTCTCGCGCGTGCTGATTGTCCCCGGCTCGGGCTTGGTCAAACGCCAGGCCGAAGCAGAGGGCTTGGACAAAATCTTCACCGACGCGGGCTTCGAGTGGCGCGAACCGGGCTGCTCAATGTGTCTGGCGATGAACGCCGACCGCCTTACCCCCGGCCAGCGCTGCGCGTCCACCTCCAACCGCAACTTCGAAGGCCGCCAAGGCAACGGCGGGCGCACCCATCTCGTCAGCCCTGCAATGGCGGCGGCGGCAGCGGTAACCGGCCGCTTTACCGATGTGCGCAGCATGGTATAAACCCGCCTGCTTTTCAGACGGCCTCCCGTTCTGTCAAGAGGCCGTTTGAAAAGCAAAACTGTAAAAAAACATCAAAACATGCAATGAAGAACATGGGCGCGGCCTAATCCGCGATAATGGCCGCGCACGGTTTGCCGTGTAATTTGTTTAACAACCCTAAGGAAACAAAGATGAAAAAACTCTTAGCCTTGTCCGCAGCCTTCGCCCTTGCCGCCTGTGCCGGCACTTGGAGCGGAGTGAAAGAAGACACCGCACGCAACGTTGACAAAACCGAATCCGGCCTCGAAAAAGGCTGGGACAAAACCAAAGAAGCGGTACGCAAAGGCGGCAACGCCGTCGGCCGCGGCCTCTCCCATGCGGGCGAGAAACTCGAAAACGCCACCGCAGAATAAACCCGCCACACAGGCCGTCTGAAACCATAGCGAGGCTTTTCAGACGGCCTCCTTCATCCTTCGGAACACGCCATGAAATCCTTCACCCGCATCAACGCCCTAGTCGCCCCGCTCGACCGGGCCAACGTCGATACCGACGCCATCATCCCCAAACAATTCCTCAAATCCATCAAACGCAGCGGCTTCGGCCCCAACGCCTTTGACGAATGGCGCTATCTCGACCACGGCGAGCCGGGCATGGACAACAGCAAACGCCCGCTCAACCCCGATTTTTCACTCAACAAGCCGCGCTATCAGGGCGCACAGGTTTTGCTGACACGCAAAAACTTCGGCTGCGGCTCCTCGCGCGAACACGCGCCCTGGGCGCTGGACGACTACGGTTTCCGCGCCGTGATTGCCCCCAGCTTCGCCGACATTTTCTTCAACAACTGCTACAAAAACGGCCTGCTGCCCATCGTGTTGAGCGAAGAAACCGTCGAACAATTATTCCGCGAAACCGAAGCCAACGAAGGCTACCGCCTCGACATCGACTTGGAAAAACAAACGGTCACCACCCCCTCGGGCGAATCTTTCCCTTTCGACATCACCGAACACCGCAAACACTGCCTGCTCAATGGCCTCGACGAAATCGGCCTCACGCTGCAACACGCCGACGAAATCAAAGACTTTGAAGCGAAGCGCCGCCAAAGCCAGCCTTGGCTGTTTAACGGCTGAACACGCAAAAGGCCGTCTGAAACCCGCCTCAGACGGCCTTTGCCTGCCTGAGGTCGTCTGAAAAACGATCCCGACCTTCCCGCCCCACCATGTGCCAACACCACGAAACCCTCGTCAGACAATCCCGCCACCGCTACAAGCGGCTGCTGTTTGCCATCGCCGCCATCCGCCAAAACCGCCACGGCGATTTGTTTTGGGCGAAAAAACCGAAACCGTAGCCCAAAAGGCCGTCTGAAACCCGTCCGACACAACACATGATTACCGACACCATCGCCAACGCCGGGCGCTACGCCGCGCTGCATCCCGATTTTCCCGACGCCGTCCGCCTGCTGCAAACCCTCGATTTCGCCGCGCTGCCCGACGGACAACACGACACCGGCAATCCCAACATCCGCCTCTTTGTCGGCAGTGAACCCATGCGCACGCGCGAAGCGGCCCAACCCGAAGCGCACCTGCGCCACATCGACATCCAAGTGCCGCTCAGTGGAACGGAAACCTACGGCTGGGCGGACAGAGGCTGTTTGAAAAACGGCACAGGCTACGACGAAGCGCGTGACATCGAATTTTTTGACTGTCCCTGCGAAACCTGGCTTGACATCCATGTCGGCGAGTTCGCCCTGTTTTTCCCCGCCGACGGCCATGCGCCGCTGGTCGGCAGCGAAGCCGCCATCCGCAAAGCCGTGTTCAAAATCCGACTGTAAGTTTAAATGTCCCGACAAACATGCCTGACTCACACTAAATATATAAACATTTAATTTAAAATGAGAAACTTATGATTATCGGCGTGATTGATTGCCTGCCTACGGAAGCCACATATAGAAATCCCCAACCTGATATTGACCAATACAAACAAGTTTGTCAGATTGTGGATGCTTTTCAAAATGACTGCCTCCAGCCTGATGTCTTACATGTTGTCCCGCCTTCAATGGCTAATTTTTACGGAGGCACGAAAGTAAGCTTCACTTTGGATTACAAACACAGCTACTATCCATGGATTAACACCAATATCATTGAAGCATTAGAAGATTTAATGAACCTTTTACCTTTTCACAAAGCCGTACTCTATGCTGAAAATGCCAGTTGCGTTATAGAATGGCATCTGGTTGACGATATGAAAGAAAACCTATCAAACACCATCAGTGAGTCTTCCAAATATGCACATATCTGCAGAGTAGCGTATGGCAGGATTGATGAGTTACCCTCTTGCCGCCCTACCGATAAAGACAAATTATTTATTGCTTGAAATGCTTCAAAGCCAATCTGCATCAATATTTACCCACCTAGGAAACCCTTTATGACTTACCAAATCGCCATTCTGCCCGGCGACGGCATCGGCCCCGAAATCACTGCCCAAGCCGTGCGCGTACTCGACAAACTGATTTCAGACGGCCTCAATGCCGCCTATTCCTACGCCCCGCTCGGCGGTGCTGCCTACGACGAATACGGCCATCCCTATCCCGAGTTCACCCAAAAGCTGTGCCGCGCCGCCGATGCCGTGCTGCTCGGCGCGGTTGGCGGGCCGCAGTACGACAATCTCGATCGCCCCCTGCGCCCCGAGCGCGGCCTGTTGGCCATCCGAAAAGACTTGAACCTGTTTGCCAACCTGCGCCCGGCAGTGTTGTACAAAGAGCTGGCCAACGCATCCACGCTCAAGCCCGAAGTGGTGGCCGGTTTGGACATCCTGATTGTGCGCGAGCTTACCGGCGACATCTATTTCGGCGAACCGCGCGGCATCCGCACGCTGGAAAACGGCGAGCGCGAAGGCTACAACACCATGCGTTACAGCGAAAGCGAAATCCGCCGCATCGCCAAAATCGCCTTTGAAGCCGCCCAAAAACGCGGCAAAAAACTCTGCTCGGTCGATAAAGCCAATGTGCTGGAAACCACCGAGCTGTGGAAAGAAATTTTCAACGACGTGGCCAAAAGCTACCCCGATGTCGAATTGAGCCATATGTATGTGGACAACGCCGCCATGCAGCTGGTGCGCGCGCCCAAACAGTTTGACGTGATCGCCACCGGCAACATCTTCGGCGACATTTTGTCCGACCAGGCATCGATGCTCACCGGTTCCATCGGCATGCTGCCTTCCGCTTCGCTCAACGAAAGCGGCAAAGGCCTGTACGAGCCTTCGCACGGCTCCGCGCCCGACATCGCCGGGCAGGACAAAGCCAATCCGCTGGCCACCATTTTGTCGCTGGCGATGCTGCTGCGCTACAGCCTGAACGACGAAAAGCGTGCCCGCCAAGTGGAAAACGCCGTGCAGAAAGTCCTGCAGCAAGGCATCCGCACCGCCGATATTTTTGAAGACGGCTGCACGCAAGTTTCCTGCTCGCAAACGGGCGATGCGGTATTGACGGCGTTATAAGGCCGTCTGAAAAAGCCGGGAGGCCGTCTGAACGCTTTTCAGACGGCCTCTTGCTTATCCCTTGCAGCCGGAATAAAACAGCGGCCGGACATTCTTTGTCCGGCCGCTGTTTTTCGGGTTCAGACGGCCTATTCGTAAACCGTGCAATCCTGATCCGTGCCGTTGGCATTGGAGAAATAGGGCGAAGTATCGGAACAGGACGAATTGCTGCTCTCGCAGATGGTGAGGATATGGTCTTGGTTGATACGCAGGACACGCGGCTCATTGTCTTTGTCCAAGGCGACGGCTTTGACGGTGAAGCTGTCGGTCAGCGCGCCTTGGGCGTTGCCCTGCATTTTGAAGCAGAAATGTCCGTTGCGGGTGAAGGGGATGTCCGCCCAAGTGGTGGAGTCGGCTTTGAACGATCGGTTGCGCGCATAAAACTGTTCGAGCGCGCGGGCATTGTCGAATAAAACGGCGGAAGCCTGTTTCATGCGGGCGTTTTTGACGTGGCGCTGGTAAGAAGGGTAGACGATGGCAGCCAATACGGCCAGCACGGCCGCAGCAACCATGACTTCGATAAGGGTAAAGCCGGAAAAGGAAAAATGCCGCTTCATGGCCGGACTCCTAGTTGAGAATGCAGATGAAGCGGCAGTATTCGGCAAACTGGGGATTTTGTAAAGATAGGAATCAGTACATTTCGCAGTCTTTGTCGGCACCCGTCCCGGTGCAGACGGTGACAATGCCGTCGTCGTTAAGCTGCATATAGCGATTTTCGTTGGGATTATTGGCTTTGGGCGTGGCGGTAAGCAGGTAATGGCCGACATCGGGATCGGTCATGTTTTGATTGTCGTCATTGTAGACGTAGGTGATCTCGAAATATTTGTTGTCGTTTTTCAAATCGTCAAAGTTGTTGAACGTGCGGTTGCGCGCGTAGAAGCGTTCGAGGCGCTGGGCGTTGTTGAGCAGGTCGCCGCGCACGTTTTCCAAACGGGTTTTGCGGATGAAGCTGTCGTAGGACGGATAGGCGATGGCGGCAAGAATGGCGATGATGGCAACCGTAATCATCAGCTCGATCAGGGTGAAACCGTGTTGGTTGTGACGTTTCATGGTATTCCGTTCTGTAATGTGCGCCGCCCGATCGGGCGGCAGATTGGATTATTGTGGAGAGACGCGCGGATTATAGCGGATTTTTCCGCCTTATGCGGTTGTCACGGCTGATTTGCCGCAGGCTTGTGTAAAATCGTTCTTTTTCATGTAAACGGCAAAGCAAAAAACCGTTTACAATCAAACATATGAATTCCGTTCCGCCGTCTCCCCCCGCTTGGCGCTTATGGGGCTTTACAGTAAACTCGCCGCCGTTTGTGCGTTGAAGACGCATTGTTACCCGATTTCCGAAAGAGAATCAGCCGATGAAAAAAGCCTTGAAGTGGGGCGCCGCCCTGATTGCCGCCGCAGCCGCCGCCTTTGCGGTCTGGTCGTATTTCCAACCGAAAAACGAAGTCAAATACATCACCGAAGCCGTAAAACGCGGTGACATCAGCCAAACCGTATCGGCTACGGGCGAGATTTCACCGTCGAATCTGGTAACGGTGGGCGCTCAGGCTTCGGGGCAGATTAAAAAGCTGTATGTAACGCTGGGGCAGCAGATTAAAAAGGGCGATTTGGTGGCGGAAATCGATTCGACCACGCAGACCAACGCGCTGAACACGGAAAAATCCAAGCTGGAAACTTATCAGGCCAAGCTGGTTTCGGCGCAGATCGCCCTGAACACGGCCGAGAAAAAATACAAACGCGAAGCCGCGCTGTGGAAAGAAGAAGCCACATCCAAAGAAAACCTCGAAAGCGCGCAAGACACGCTGGCCGCCGCCAAAGCCACGGTGGCCGAACTCAAAGCCTCGATCAACCAAACCAAAATCTCCATCAACACCGCCGAATCGGATTTGGGCTACACGCGCATTACCGCGCCGATGGACGGCACAGTCGTAGCCATCCCCGTGGAAGAAGGCCAAACGGTCAACGCGGTGCAGTCCACCCCCACCATCATCCAGCTTGCCAATCTGCAAACCATGCTCAACAAAATGCAGATTGCCGAGGGCGACATCACCAAAGTCAAAGCGGGGCAGGATATTTCGTTTACGATTTTGTCCGAACCCGATGCACCGATTAAAGCCAAGCTCGACAGCGTCGACCCGGGCTTAACCACCATGTCGCTGGGCAGCTACACCAGCAGCACCGACACCACGTCCAACGCGATTTACTACTACGCCCGCGCCCTCGTGCCCAACCCCGAGGGCAAGCTCTCCATCGGCATGACCACGCAAAACACCATCGAAATCAGCGGCGCGAAAAATGTGCTCACCGTGCCGACGATGGCCGTGAAAAAACAGGGCGGCAAAACCGTGGTGCGCGTATTGGGTAAAGACGGCAAGGCGGCCGAGCGCGAAGTGCAAACCGGCCTGAAAGACGGCGTGAACACCGAAATCAAAAGCGGTGTCAACGAAGGCGAGCAGGTGGTGATTTCCGAAATGACGGCGGCCGAGCAGGAAAAAAGCAGCGAAGCCGTGATGATGGGCGGGCCGCCGCCAGGTCGTTAAGGCCGTCTGAAACACAGGCCGTCTGAAAGCAAGCTCCTTTTCAGACGGCCTTGCGCCCTATTCCTCCGTATGCCGTCTGAAGTCAGGAAAGCCATGAGCCTTATCGAATGTAAAAACATCAACCGCTACTTCGGCAGCGGTGAAAACCGCGTCCACGTATTGAAAGATGTGAGCCTGTCTATCGAAAAAGGCGATTTCGTCGCCATCATCGGCCAGTCCGGTTCGGGCAAATCCACGCTGATGAACATCCTCGGCTGCCTCGACACCGCCACTTCCGGCTCCTACCAAATCGACGGCATCGAAACCGCCAAAATGCAGCCTGACGAATTGGCCGCGCTGCGGCGCGAACGCTTCGGCTTTATTTTCCAACGCTACAACCTCTTAGGCTCGCTTACCGCCCGCGACAACGTCGCCCTACCCGCCGTGTATATGGGCATGAGCCAGAAAGACCGCTCCGTGCGGGCGGAAAAACTGCTGCACCAACTGGGTTTGGACAACAAGGAAAACAACAAACCGAGCGAACTCTCCGGCGGCCAGCAGCAGCGCGTTTCCATCGCCCGCGCCCTGATGAACGGCGGCGAAATCATCTTCGCCGACGAGCCCACCGGTGCACTCGACACCGCCAGCGGCCAAAACGTGATGGAAATCATCCACGACCTGCACGCGCAGGGGCACACCGTAATCATGGTTACGCACGACCCCGGCATCGCCGCCAACGCCAACCGCGTGATTGAAATCCGCGACGGCCAAATCATCTCCGACACTGTCAAAAACCCCGACATCCCGCCCAGCAGCGTCGAGCGCATCGCCGAAAAAGCCTCGTGGTCGTTTTATTACGACCAGTTTATGGAAGCGTTCAAAATGTCGGTGCAGGCCATAGTCGCACACAAAATGCGCTCGCTCTTAACCATGCTCGGCATCATCATCGGCATCGCCTCGGTAGTGTCCGTTGTCGCACTGGGCAACGGCTCGAGCCAGAAAATCCTCGAAGACATCAACTCGATGGGCACCAACACCATCAGCATCTTCCCCGGGCGCGGCTTTGGCGACCGCCGCGCCGGACGCGTGAAAACCCTCACCATCGCCGATGCTAAAGCCATCGCCCAACAAAGCTACGTCGATTCCGTTACTCCGCAAACCTCGTCCAGCGCCACGCTCACCTACCGCAACACCGACCTTACCTCCATGCTCTACGGCGTGGGCGAAGGCTATTTCGACGTGCGCGGCCTCAAGCTTGCACGCGGGCGGCTGTTTGATTCGGACGACGTCAAAGCCGACGCGCAAGTGGCTGTCATCGACGACAACGTGCGCGCCAAACTCTTCCCCGAAGGCACCGACCCGCTGGGCAAAACCATCCTGTTCAAAAAACGCCCGCTCACCGTTATCGGCATTCTCAAAAAAGAAGAAAACAACTTCGGCAGCTCCGACATGCTGATGGTGTGGTCGCCCTACACCACCGTAATGCACCAGATTACCGGCGAGAGCCACGCCAGCTCGATTACCGTGAAAATCAAAGACGACGTGAGCAGCCAAGTGGCCGAAAAAAGCCTGACCGAGCTGCTCAAAGCGCGGCACGGCACGGAAGACTTTTTCATGAACAACAGCGACAGCATCAAGCAGATGGTGGAAAAAACCACCGGCACCATGACGCTGCTGATTTCCAGCATCGCCGTGATTTCCCTCATCGTCGGCGGCATCGGCGTGATGAACATCATGCTCGTGTCCGTAACCGAGCGCACCAAAGAAATCGGCGTGCGCATGGCCATCGGCGCGCGGCGCAACAACATCTTGCAGCAGTTTCTCATCGAGGCCGTCTTAATCTGCCTGATCGGCGGCCTGATCGGCGTAGGCTTGTCGATGGCCATCGGCCTGGTGTTCAACCATTTCGTTACCGATTTTCCGATGTCCTTTTCCACCCTCTCCATCGTCGGCGCGGTCGCCTGTTCCACCATCATCGGCGTACTGTTCGGCTTCATGCCCGCCAACCGCGCCTCCAAACTCAACCCGATTGACGCGCTGGCGCAGGATTAAATTTTCAGACGACCTTTTCAGACGGCCTACTATCCCCAAAAGGCCGTCTGAAAACCGCAAACACCCGATTCAGACGGCCTCCTGCCGCATCTTGCCAAAGGCCGTCTGAAACCCAAGAAACGGACTCCATCATGAACAAACCCCTTTTTCAGACGGCCTCAACCCTCGCCCTCGCCACCGCCCTCAGCGGCTGCGCCATCCACAGCACCGAACAGGCGCTGACCTTGGAGGCCACCGGCCATGTGATGAGCGCCGCCGAAGCAGCCGAGCGTTACGACATCAACGGCAACTGGTGGGAAATCTACCAAAGCCCGCAGCTTAACGCGCTGATTGCTCAGGCGCTGGCCGACAACATCGAGCTGAAACAAGCCGCCGTCAGCGTCAACAAAGCCCTGTACGAAGCCAACATCGCCGGTGCGGATTTGCTGCCCGGCGCCGGCGGTTCGCTTAGCGCGTCCACCTCAAAAAACCTCAAAACCGGCGACAAAGGCAACAATTTCGGCAGCCGCCTCGAATTGAGCTACGAGCTGGATTTGTGGCGCAAACTCAGCGCCGCCGCCGACAGCCGCGTTTGGGAATACCAGGCCACGCAGCAAGACCTCGCCAACACGCGCCTCACACTCGCCAACAGCGTGGCCAACGCTTATTTCAACATCGCCTATCTCAACGAAGCGATTGAATTAACGCAAAAAACCGTCAAGCAATACCAAGAAATCGTCCGCATCGCCGATGCCAAATTCCGCCACGGCCGCGTCGATTCGAGCCAGCCCACCCAGTCTGCCCAATCGCTGCTCTCCGCGCAAAACAGCCTGCTCGCGCTGCAAAACAGCCGCGACGCGCAAATCCAAACCCTGCGCAACCTGTTGAATTTAAAGCCCGGCCAAAACCCGGCCGCCGACCCCGCGTCTTACCGCCTGCCCAAAACAGCGGGCGTCAACCTCGACGTACCCATCACCGTACTGGCCAACCGCCCCGATTTGCGCGCCGCCGAATACCGCGTCCAATCCGCGCTGCAAACGCTCAACGTGCAAAAACGCAGCTGGTATCCGAGCATCACGCTGGGCGCAACCTTGAGCACCTCGTCCGACAAAGCCAGGAGCGCGTTCAACATCCCGCTTTTGGGCGGCAGCGTCGGCATCAGCCTGCCGTTTCTCAACTGGCAGACGATGAAATGGAAAGACAAATCCGCCAAAGCCAATTTCGACAAGGCCAAACTCTCGTTTGAACAAACCCTCACCACCGCGCTCAACGAAGTCCACACGCATTATCTGGCCTACCAAAACGCCCGCGCCACCCTCGCCAACCAAGAGCAGCGCCTCGCCCTCGAGCGCAAAAACAGCCGCTACTACCAACTGCGCTACCAACACGGCAAAAACGAGCTTAAAGACTGGCTCGAAGCCCTTAACAGCGAATACGCCGCCGCGCAAAACGTGTTGAACCAACGCTACGAAACCCTCAAAAGCGAAAGCACCACCTACAAAGCCATGGCCGGGCGCTACACGCCCAAATAGGCCGTCTGAAAACGGAGAAAACACCAAAGGTCGTCTGAAAACAGCTTTCAGACGGCCTTTTCTGCTTCTGCCGCAGGGCAGGGCGCTTGTATGGACTCATTGGGCAGCAACATCCGCCCGCCCTGTCATGCCCGTTGCCCGCCGACCCAACCGACTTTTCAGACGGCCTTTTGTCTGCCGCACAGATTCACGCAAGCGCCCGAATCCGCGTGCGTGCTGCGCGGCACACTCTGTCTGAAACGGCAAAGGCCGTCTGAAATTCCTTGTTCGGTTTTTTCAGACGGCCTTTTGTGGTGCGCGGCCGGTTCGGTATTTCAGACGGCCTGAAAGACGACGACCTTTTTGCTTTCAGACGGCCTCTGAGACCGTCTGAAAAAAGCGGGTTCGTTAGGGAAACGGCGGCGGTTTACGGCTTGTAAAGGCCGTCTGAAAGGGCAAGTTCGATCAGGGCTTGGCGCAGTTCGGCCAGCCCCGCGCCGGTTTTGACGGAGATGTTGACGGCGGCGGGGCGGCCTTGGGCATTACGCAAGATGCCTGTGGGGCGGGTGTCGGGCGGCAGGAGGTCGGTTTTATTGTAGACCAAGAGCTGAGGGATGTCGCCCGCGCCGATTTCGGCAAGGACGCGGTTGACGTCGTCGACCTGCCGCTCATGGTCGTCACGCGAGGCGTCGATAACGTGGATGATAAGGTCGGCGAGGGCGGTTTCTTCGAGGGTGGCGGAAAAGGCGGCGACAAGGCCGTGCGGCAGGTCGCGCACGAAGCCGACGGTGTCGGTGAGGATAACGCTGGCTTCAGGCGAGAGATAGAGGCGGCGGGCGGTGGTGTCGAGGGTGGCGAAGAGCTGGTCTTTGGCGAAAACGTCGGCTTTGGTGAGGCGGTTGAACAGGCTGGATTTGCCGGTGTTGGTGTAGCCGGCAAGGGCGAAGGTGGGCAGGCTGCCGCTTTGGCGAGCTTTGCGGCGGGTGGCGCGCCCCCGTTTGACGGCTTCGAGGCGTTTTTTCAGGGCGGTGATTTTTTGGCCGATGAGGCGGCGGTCGGTTTCGAGCTGGGTTTCGCCCGGCCCTTTGAGGCCGATGCCGCCTTTTTGGCTTTGCAGGTGGCCGTAGCCGCGCACGAGGCGGCCGGAGAGGTGGGTGAGTTGGGCGAGTTCGACCTGCAGGCGGCCTTCCTGGCTTTGCGCGCGTTGGGCGAAGATGGCGAGGATGAGGCCGACGCGGTCGAGCACGCGGCATTGCAGGATTTTTTCGAGGTTGCGCTCCTGCGTGGGGCTGAGTTCGTGGTTGAAGACGGCCAGTTCGATGTTGTCGGCGGCCACGGCGGTGGCGAGTTCTTCGGCTTTGCCCGTGCCGACAAACAGGGCGGTGTGGGCGCGGGCGCGTTTGGCGGTTTCGCGGCGCACGAGTTCGCCGCCGGTGGCGCGGACGAGTTCTTCGGCTTCGTCGAGGGCAGCGCGGAAGGCGCGTTCGCGGGTTTCGTTGGCGCCGCTGTAGTCGGCTTCGAGCATGACGCCGACGAGCATGATGCGTTCGGGTTTGCTCAGGGTTTTGTCGGGTCTGCGTTCGGACATGGGGTTTCCTTTGTTTAGGCCGTCTGAACGGGTTTCAGACGGCCTTTGCTGTTATTGGAAGGCGGCATACGCGCCGACGGCGACGAGCACGCTGATGCCTATCCAAATCGTGAGCTTGACACTTGCCCACTGGTCTTCGTGCCAGCGGCCGAGCAGGGCGCTGAAGATATCGGGGGTGAACGAGAGTTTGATGCTGTTCCACAGCTCTTCCCAATCGCCAAAGAGCAGCAGAAACAGCAGATAGGCGGTGACAAGACCGGCGGCGATGCCTGCATATAAGGCCATTTTTCTTCCTTCGGACGAAGATACGGATGCGGCGGATTATATACGGAATGCGCTGTTTGCCATGCTGAGGCCGTCTGAAAAGGTTTTCAGACGGCCTTTGCTTTCAGACGGCCTTTTGCCGTTACGGACGGCGGCGCGGTTTACGGGTTGATGATTCTGGCCACCAGCGCCTTTTCCTTGCCCTGCATCCCGGGAATCTGCACCTGGATGCCGTTGCCGGGGGCGACGTCGGCCGCTTCGCCGCCTCGTTTCATTGCCTGCAATACGATGGTTTGGTTGCCCTGCGGGTGGATGATTTCCAGCGTGTCGCCGACGGCAAAGCGGTTTTTCACGTCTACCGTGGCCCAGCCGTCGGCGTCGATGGCGCTGACCTGGCCGACATACTGGCTTTGTTTCGACAGCGAATGGCCTTCGAGATAGTTTTGGTATTCCTGCGTTTGGTGGCGTTCGAGAAAGCCGGTGGTGTAGCCGCGGTTGGCCAGACCTTCGAGTTCGGCCAAGAGGCCGTAGTCGAAGGGGCGGCCGGCGACGGCGTCGTCGATGGCTTTGCGGTAGGCTTGGGCGACGCGGGCGACGTAGTAAACCGATTTGGTGCGACCTTCCACTTTCAGGCTGTCCACGCCGATTTTTGCCAGTTCGGCCACCTGCTCGACGGCGCGCAGGTCTTTGGAATTCATAATATAGGTGCCGTGTTCGTCTTCCATAATCGGCATGTATTCGCCCGGGCGGTTGGACTCTTCGAGCAGGAAAATTTTGTCGGCTTTGGGGTGGCGTTTCTGGCCGTTGATGCCTTCAAAGGCCTGGTTGGCTTCTTCCTGCGCTTTGTTGAAGTCGAAGCCTTCCAATAATTTGGCGTCGCCCATTTCGTCGATTTGTGCGTCGTGGACTTTGTAGTCCCAGCGGCAGGAGTTGGTGCAGGTGCCTTGGTTGGGGTCGCGGTGGTTGAAGTAGCCCGAGAGCAGGCAGCGGCCGGAATAGGCGATGCACAGGGCGCCGTGCACGAAGACTTCCAGTTCGATGTCCGGGCATTCCTGGCGGATTTCGGCGATTTCTTCCATCGACAATTCGCGCGACAGAATAATGCGTTCGACGCCGATGTTCTGCCAGAATTTCACGCCCCAGTAGTTGGTGGTGTTGGCCTGCACGGAAAGATGAATCGGCATCTCCGGCCAGCGCTCGCGAGTAACCATAATCAGGCCAGGGTCGGCCATAATCAGGGCGTCGGGCTTCATGGCAACCAAGGGTTCCATGTCGGCGACAAAGGTTTTGAGCTTGGAGTTGTGCGGCAGGGTGTTGCAGGTGAGGAAGAATTTTTTGCCGCGCCGGTGGGCTTCGGCGATGCCGTCTGAAAGGACGTCGAGCTTGGCAAATTCGTTGTTGCGCGCGCGCAGGGAGTAGCGCGGGCTGCCGGCGTAAACGGCGTCGGCGCCGTAGTCGAAGGCGGTGCGCATGCGCTCGGGGCCGCCGGCGGGCAGCAGGAGTTCGGGAGATTTCATGGTGTTTGTGCTGTGTTTGGTGTGGTGAAACGGTTTTCAGGCTGCCTTGGGATGTGAAGGCAGCCTGAAAGGTTTGAAAACGTCTGAAAACAAGGGTTTCAAGCGGGGCGGATTATCCGCGCTTTCGCAGGCGGCGGCAAGGCGGGTTTCAGACGGCCTTTGGGGTTTGCCCTGCCCGCGTGAGGCCGTCTGAAAAGGCTTATTCTCCGGCTTCTTCCGTGCTTTCGTATCGGGTGTAGCCCAGCAGTGCCTGCAGTTCTTTGCCGTATATTTCCCACAGATCTTTGCGGCGGTAGCCCATAAGGTACGTTTCGATGTGTTGCAGGTATTCGCTGCGGTTGCGGTAAACGGCGTCGGGGCGTTGGCTCAGGTAGCGTTTGACGGTGCGGATGATGTCGCGGTCGACAGGTTTGCGTTTTTTCGGCGGCAGGTTTTTCAGGTAGGCAAGGGCTTCTTCGCCGTCGAAGCCGAAGACGAGTTCGATGTCGAGCGAGAATGCCAAATCGCTGCCGCCGTTGAATTTGGCGCGGTAGAGACTGCGGATGTCGCGCCACTGCATATGGCGGTAAAGCATCATGGCGCAGAGGGTGGTTTCATCGCGGACATCCAAGCCGAGCGGGTAGCATTTGCGGTATTCGCGCAGCAGTTTTTTTATCAGCGGTCTGTCGCGTCCGTCAAAATCTTCGGAGAGTTCGAGTGTAAGGGCGATGAGGTTGAGATGGGCGGCATTCAGGCTGTTTTTGCCGCGTATGCGGTAGGACTTGGGCAACTTTTGGTGCGGGCGGACGCGCAGGCGTCGGATTAGGCGGCGGAAAGGGTTGTCGGTCATGTTCGGGCTTTCGGAAGGGTTTCAGACGGCCTTTGAGGCCGTCTGAAACAGTTTTTTTTTAAAAGAAAGGCGGGCTTTCAGACGGCCTCACCACCAGGGTCCCCACGGGCGCGGGCCGTACCACCAGTCGTCGTAGTAGCTGTAGCGGCGCAGGTCTTCGAGGCGCTGTTCGGCGGTGTAGGTCTGCCAGGCCATGCGGTAGCAGGCTTGGAACATTTTGTCTTCCACTTTGTCGATGTAGGCGAGGCGGAAGGCTTGTTTTTCCTTGGCGTTTGCGCCGGTTTGGCCGTCGAACTGGCGGCGCATCATGGCGGCGGTGTCGGGATCGCACTGGGCGGCGAGGGTGACTTGCAGGTTTTGCCGGGCGCGGATGCGGGCGGCTTCACGCTCGGCCTGCTGCTCGGGAGTGAGGGCGCAGGCGGAAAGGGCGGCTGCAGCGATTAGGACGGCGTATTTCATCGTAAAGCTCCTTGTCGTAAGTGGACGGGAAACGGCAGTGGTTCGGCTTGGGCTCTTTTGTTTGGCAACGGAAGCGGTTTTCCGTTTTCAGACGGCCTGTTGCACGGACATTATCGTCCTTTATTAGGAATGAAACAAAGCGGTTTTACCTTTTTCCGGCAACGATGTGTTCGATAGCAGCTTGGGCGCAGTAAAGGCCGAAGGCGGTGGTGACGAGCATGGTTGCGCCGTAGCCCGCGCAGGAGAGTCCCTGCGGCGTGGTGTTGCAGGCGGCGGCGGTTTGCGGCGGCGTGATGTTTTCGAGGGAATAGACGCAGGGGACGCGCATTTTCTGTTTGGGATCGCGCGAAAAGCCGTGGCGGCGGCGCAGGGTGTAGCGCAGGTTGGCTAAGAGCGGGTCGTGGGTGACGGCGGAGAGGTCGGCGGTGCGGATGTGGGCAGGGTTGCGCTGCCCGCCCGCTCCGCCACTCAAGATGAAGGGCTGGCCGCTGTGGACGAAATGGGCGGCCATGGCGGCTTTGACGCGCACTTGGTCGATAGCGTCGATGACAAAATCGAAAGGCCGTCTGAAAATCTCGGGCAGGTTTTCTTCGGTGACGAAGTCTTCGATTTCGCTGACGCGGCAGGTGGGGTTGATTTGGCCGATGCGCTCGGCTAGGGCGGTGGTTTTGGCTTTGCCGAAGTTGTCGGTAAGGGCGTGGAGCTGGCGGTTGACGTTGGATTCGGCGACGTTGTCCAAGTCGATGAGGGTGAGCGCGCCGACGCCGGAGCGGGCGAGGGCTTCCGCCGCCCACGAGCCGACGCCGCCGAGGCCGACGACGCAGACGTGCGCCTGCGACAGGCGTTGCAGGGCGGGTTCGCCGTAGAGGCGGGCGATGCCGCCAAAGCGGCGGGAGGATGGGGAATCGGTCATTGCGTGAGGTCAAATCAAAACGGAAAAAATGCGCATCTTGCGCGCGGGCTGGATTATACTGCGCGTCCTGCGGCCTGTCCGCAGGACAAAGTCCTATATCAACGTCAAGGAGAGTTTTTATGTATAAGCATCTGGTGGTAGCGGTAGACGGCAGCGAAACTTCTGCCAACGCCTTGAAACACGCATGCAGCGTGGCGGCTGCGGGCAAGGCCCGTCTGACTTTGGTACACGTTGCCAATCCCGCCGAATACATGGCGCTCGCACCCGAGTTTTTGCAGCAGGACAGCTATGAGGAGGCTGCCATTGCCAACGGCAACGAGGTGCTCTCGGCCGCTCTGGAAATCACCAACGGCGCGGAAGCGGGCATTGCGGGCGTGAGCACGCACCTGCTGTTGGCCAACAAGGGCGCGCGCGAGATGGCGCAGGAGCTGGTGGATTATGCCGACCAGCAGGGCGCCGACCTTTTGGTTTTGGGCACGCACGGCCGCACGGGGCTAATGCACCTGTTGATGGGCAGCTTCGCGGAAACCGTGATGCGCCAAAGCCATCTGCCGCTTTTGATTATCCGCAGCGAGCCGACCGACGAGGAATAAGGCGCGGCGCCCGTCTGCCGTATCCAAGTTAAAGAGGCCGTCTGAAAACCGCCGCGTGCTGAGGGTTTTCAGACGGCCTTTGTGTGCCTAAGGATGTGTCGGCCATCCGTTTCAAAAGCCAGATGCCGACATATAGAGACCTTTGCAAAAAAGCCCTTCCTTCGACAGCCGGAACCCAAACACAGGTTTTCGGCTGTTTCCTCCCCCAATCACTCCTGATTTTACCCAAATACCCCCT
>NZ_JBKGTW010000023.1:0-32126 GCF_046546535.1 Neisseria sp. WLZKY-1 | reverse complement strand
CCGGTGCGGACTATCCACAGTACGGCCTCAAGAAACAGGCGGTTGTCTTTGGCGGTTTTACCCGGGTCGGTTTGTTTACCCGGACAAAGCGGTTCGATGGCTGCCCACTGGGCATCGGATAGGGTATATCTGGTCATATCTGTATGATACTGTGAAAAATTGAATGTCAACAGTCCCTACGGTTTTAAGGCTGGCTTGAATGTCAACAGACCCTAGGGCGTGTTGACAATCAACATTTTGGCGGCTTTTTCGTCCTAAAACGGCATCTGCCGCGTTGAAAATACTCGCCTATGGGCGGCATAGGCTCGCATTTTCGCCTTGCATCTGCTGTTTTATGCCGCCAAATCCGCTGCAAAAGTTGAATGTCAACACGCCCTAACCCTCCCCCATTTATGTTCCGAAGGGGTACTGGCGGGGGAGGTAACGCTGTTATTCCGACGGGTTTCAGAAACGTCATTCCCGCGAAGGCGGGAACGGCCTCAAAAAACAAGCCGCAGGCCGTCTGAAAGCATCGAATCCGCCGTGCACAACAATAGGCCGTCTGAAAACCCGAAACGGGGTTTTCAGACGGCCTTTTCGTTTCGGCGTTTTCAGACGGCCTCTTGACCTTTGCCCCTGCCCGCGTCCACATGCCGCCCTTGCAGGCTGCGTTTGCCTTTTTCCAGTTGCAGGCTGGCGGTTTCGCCCAGGCGCAGGGCAAGGCCGATGGCGAGGATGTCGATGACGGTCAGTTGCAGCAGGCGCGACACCATCGGTGTGTAGCGTTCGCTGTCTTCCTGTGTGAACACGTTGAGCACGCAGTCGGCCAATTCAGCCAGCGGCGAGCCGGCGCGGGTGACGGCGATCACGGCGGCGCCGTTGGCTTTGGCGGCCGCCGCCACGTCGAGCAGGCCGGAGGGCGTGCCCGATTTGGAAATCACCACCGCCACGTCCTGATCGCTCAACACCGCCGCCGCCATCAGCTGGATGTGCAGGTCGGAATAGGCGACGGTGGAGATGCCGAAGCGGAAGAATTTGTGCTGCGCGTCCTGCGCGACGATGCCGGAATTGCCGACGCCGTAAAACTCGATGCGCCGCGCGTGCACCAAGAGCGACACGGCGCGTTCCAACTCGGCTTCGTCAAGAAAGCGGCGCGCGCCCAAGATGGCGGCGGCGGTATTGCCGAGCACTTTTTCCATCACGGCGGCCATGTCGTCCTGCGCGTTGAGTTCTTCGTGGACAAAGGGCATGCCCTCGTTGCCCATGTCGGCGGACAAAGCGATTTTGAATTCGGGCAGCCCTTTGAAACCCATGCTGCGGCAGAAGCGGATCACGGTGGGCTGGCTGACGCCCGAGCGGCGGGCAATGTCGGCCACGGCCGCGTGGACAAACCATTTGGGGTCGGCCAGCGCGCATTCGGCAACTTTGCGCTCCGCACCCGACAGGGCGGAGAGCGACAGACTGATTTGGTTCAACACTTTATTTTCCTTTGTTTTCTCTTTTGGTTTATTGCCGTTTTCAGACGGCCTGAGGCCGTCTGAAAACGGGGTTTGAATAAAATTGAAACATGGTTCGCGCAAACGGCGGCTCAGACATCGGCCGCATAATACACGGCGAAGGAAGGCGCGGCCGCTGCGGCAAGTCCGACGGGGAGCGCCGCCGAAGCTTTGGCCTCGGCGCGGCGGTAGACGGCCAGCTTGTCCGCACCGGCAATCGCCAGATAAACGCGTGGCACGCGGGCGATTTCCGCCAACGCCAGCGAGATGCGCTCATGCGGCGCGGCAGGCGGGGAAACGTGCAGCAGCGGCTGCGGGTAATCGGGCGAGAGGCCGTCTGAAAGCTGCGGCGCGTCGGGAAACAGCGAGGCGGTGTGGCCGTCGCCGCCCATGCCGAGCACCAGCACGTCGGCGCGGCGGTAAAGGCGCAGCGCGGCCGCCACGGCTTCGGCGGGCGGCGGCACGGTGTCGCCGTCGGCCACCAGCGCTATCCACTGCGCTTCGGCGGCGCGGTTTTGCAGCAGGTTTTCCCGCACCAGACGCGTGTTGCTGTCGGGATGCGTGGTGGGCACGAGGCGCTCGTCGGCCAGGGTAACGGCAACGTTTGCCCAGTCCAAATCTTCCTGCGACAGGGCGCGGAAAAAGGCAAGGGGCGAGCGGCCGCCCGATACGGCCAGCACGGCGTTGCCTTTTGCCGCCAGAGCATCGCGCAGGTGTTGCGCCACGGCTTTCGACAGGGCGCGGGCGGCGGCTTCGGCGGTGGGGAAGGTGTGGAAATCAGTCATTGGTTTTTCCTTTTATTTTTCGGAACAGGCTTTTCAACGACGCGGCAAAGAAATACAGAACAATGGGCAGCGCCCGACTGCCGCCGATAACAAATAACGAGTATTTCGCCAATGTGTCCCAAGCGAGGGCAACCGCTCTGTCGGGCGGCAGCATAAACGGCAGGGTAACCATCTTCGCAGCCAGATAAAGCATAAGCAGCCTACCACCCGTGTTATTAAAGCCCTTGTTGATATAGGCAAACACGTTTTTGGGCACGGCAAAACCATATGTGAGGGGCTGTTGACATTTGGTATTGCGGTTGCTTTTACGCCATAAAACGGCATCTGCCGCGTTGCAAATCCTCTCAAGGTGTCCAACCTTTCTGCGGTTTGCGCCTTGCATCTGCCGTTTTATGACGCAAAACCCGCTTCGCAAACCAATTGTCAACAACCCCTAGAGCAAAAACCGCAAGCGGAAGGTATAGGGAAACGCCGAACAAAGGGTAGTTTTCCGTTTTGCTTGCGGAGAAATAAAGGCATACGGCTAGGGTCTGTTGACAATCAGCCTTGCGGCGGTGTTTTTGGCAAAAAATACCCGCCTGCCGCGTCAAAAATGCTCGCAAGGTGTCCAACCTTGCTGCGCTTTTTTCCTTGCATTCGGGCATTTTTTACTCAAAAAACCGTCTCGCAAACTGAATGTCAACAGCCCCTAGGCAGTATGCCGTCTACGCGCAGAAAAGCAGTTTGACGGTTAAATCTCTCATGGCAAAAACGGTGGGGGCTGTTGACAGGCCGTCTGAAAAACGGGAAACGGGTTCCGGCTTCGGCGCAGCTGCGTTTTCAGACGGCCTCAAAGCGTCGGTTTAATGCTCAAACCAATCCCTGCCACAGGGCGGCGGGGATTTTGTCCAACGGAGCGGCGGGGATTTGCGCGACTTCATCCGCATCAAGCATGGCGGCGATGTGTTCGGGTGCTTGGGCAAAGCCGCCGCTGCGGGCTTTTTCTTCAATGGCAACCAGCAGCCGGGCAATATGGAAATGAATGCTGTCTTCCTGCACGTTTTGCGGCGAGCCGTGGTCTTGGTAAAAGGCGGCGGGTTGGCACAGCCAGTAAACCTGCTGGGCGGTGGCCAGCGTGCAGGCGGGATGGGCGATAACCCATAGGGGCAGACCCGCGCCGGCGTCGTAGTTGTAATGTGTCATCAGAAAATGCAAATCTTCGCCGGTGAGCGCGGCATCGGCGAATTTCTGTTTGGTTTCGGCGGCGAAGGCGTCAAATCCGATTTCGCGCTGGCGCAGAATGGCCTGATGCCATGCGGTGTAGGCTTCGTCTTCGCCGTCGTCGTCTTCCAATTCGTCGGCAAAGTCTTCTTCGTCCATTTCGTAATAGTAGCGGTCGTGCGCGGCACAGACGGCAGCGGCGAGTTTTTCCAGTTCCAGTTGGCGTTGTTCGTTCGGCATATATTGTTCCTCAAAGGGTTGCAAAAAAATCAGGCCGTCTGAAAAACCGTTTTTGGGTTTTCAGACGGCCTCCCGTTTCCGCTTATTCGGCAAACACTTCCACCCTGCGGGCTTCCTCGCCGCTGCCGGCTTCGGTGTTTTCCGGTTTGCGCAGCTCGATTTGTTTCTCGGGCACGCCGAAGCCTTGCAGCACGGAGCGCACGGCCAGCGCGCGGCGTTTGGACAATTCTTCGTTGAAAGCGGCATTGCCGGTGTTGTCGTGATAGCCGGACACCACTACTTTTTTACCCGCCAGCGCGGCCACCAGCACGTCTTTCAGCGCCTGCTGCGCACCCGGCGCGACGTCGTCCTTGCCGCTAGCAAAGTAGAATTTCACCGCGCCGTTGGCCGTGACGATTTTCGCCTCGTCCTGATTATCCTGCGGCGCGGCCTCGGCTGCCGGTACGGCCGAAGCGTCCGAAGCGGCTGCTTCGGTTTGCGGTGCGGAAATTTCGATAACGGTTTCTTCAACCGCCACGGCATCGGGGATACCACTGCCCAAAACGGGGGCGCTGCCCTCAAGTTCCTGCGGCATCTGTGCCGGTACGGACGCTTCAGACGCGGCGCGGCCGTAATCGGGCGAACCTTCTATGCGGCCGGTTTCCCAACCCCACACCGACAAAAACAAAACGGTCAGCACCGACAAACCTGCCGCGCCGCCGACCAGCCACAAACCGATTTTCTGTTCTTTCTGCTGATTGCTGCTCATCACATTCCTTTTACAAAAGACAAACAAAAATTTTCGCCATTATAAAGGCAATGTCCGCGCCAAGCTATCCAAAGCCCCGCCTAAACAGTAAAATGCCCACTTTTCTGCGAATCACACAACTTTCCGCCATGCTGACTTTCCAACAAATCATCTTCAAACTACAAAACTATTGGGCCGCCCAAGGCTGCGCCATCATTCAGCCTTTTGACATGGAAGTGGGCGCGGGCACATCCCACCCTGCCACCTGCCTGCGCGCGCTCGGCCCCGAGCCGTGGAACGTTGCCTATGTGCAGCCCAGCCGCCGCCCCAAAGACGGCCGCTACGGCGACAACCCCAACCGCCTGCAACATTATTACCAATTCCAAGTCGCGCTCAAACCCGCGCCCGACAACATCCAAGATCTCTATTTAGGCAGCCTGAAAGAGCTGGGCATCGATCCGAAAGTCCACGACATCCGCTTTGTCGAAGACGACTGGGAAAACCCCACGCTCGGCGCCTGGGGTTTGGGCTGGGAAGTGTGGCTCAACGGTATGGAAGTTACCCAGTTCACCTATTTCCAGCAGGTCGGCGGCATCGACTGCGCCCCCGTGCTCGGCGAAATCACCTACGGCATCGAGCGTTTGGCCATGTATCTGCAAGGCGTGGAAAACGTGTACGACCTGGTGTGGACCACCACGCCCACAGGCGACCAACTCACCTACGGCGACGTCTACCATCAAAACGAAGTCGAACAGTCCACCTACAACTTTGAATACAGCGACGCCGCCTGGCTGCTCGAGCAGTTCAACGCCTACGAAGCCCAAGCCAAACGCCTGCTGGCGCTCGAAGACGCATCGCTTGCCCTGCCTGCCTACGAGCTGGTACTTAAGGCAGGCCATACGTTTAACCTGCTCGACGCACGCGGCGCGATTTCCGTAACCGAACGCGCCACCTACATCGGCCGCATCCGCGCCTTAAGCCGCAGCGTGGCGCAAAAATATGTGGAAGGGCGCGAGAAGCTCGGTTTCCCGCTGTTGAAAACGCAGGGAAAAGCAGCCTGAACAGGTTTTCACTTCGTTGAAGCTGCGCTTTCAGAAACGTCATTCCCGCGTGCTTGAGGCGGGAACGGCCTTTGATGCGCAGCAAGGCCGTCTGAAAACATAAAACGGTGTGGCCGCTGCTGTTTTGGCTGCCGGTGTTTCTGAACGGCGGATTTTTCCGAACGGCTTTCAGGCTGCCTGAAAAAAGGTCGGAACCATGAATAATCCCATCGAAATCTATCAGACTTCAGACGGCCAAACGCAGGTGGAAGTGCGCTTCGGCCAAGAAACCGTGTGGCTGTCGCAGGCGCAGATGGCGCAGCTTTTTGATACAAGTGCCGACAACATCAGTCTGCATTTGAAAAACATCTATGCCGAAGGCGAGTTGGACGAGCAGGCAACTACCGAGGATTTCTCGGTAGTTCGCACCGAAGGCAGCCGCAAGGTTACGCGCCAAATTAAGCACTACAATTTGGATGCAGTTATTTCAACAGGCTATCGCGTTAAGTCTCGTTATGCCACGCAATTTCGCATTTGGGCAACCGCCCGCCTGAAAGACTACCTGCTCAAAGGCTACGCGCTCAACCAAAGCCGTTTGCAGCAAAACGCCGCCGAGTTGGAGCAGGCCGTCGCCCTTATCCGCAAAACCGCCGCTTCGCCCGAATTAACCGTCGAAAGCGGACGCGGTCTGGTTGATATCATCGGCCGTTATGCGCAAACCTTTCTCTGGTTGCAGCAATACGACGAAGGCTTGTTGAGCGAGCCCAAAGCCCAGGCGGGCGGCACGCTGCCCACTATCGGCGAAGCCCGCGCCGCGCTGGCAGAGTTTAAGCAGCAGTTAATCACGCGCGGCGAAGCCACCGAACTGTTCGCCCGCGAACGCGACGGCGGCCTTGAAGCCTTGTTGGGCAACTTAAAGCAAACCGTATTTGGCGAACCCGCCTATCTTGGGGGGGCTGCCTGCATTTGGTGTTGCGGCGGCTTTTCCGCCATAAAACGGCATCTGCCGCATTGAAAATACTCGCCTATGGACGGCATAGGCTCGCATTTTCGCCTTGCATCTGCCGCTTTCTGACGCAAAATCCGCTTCACAAACCAAACGCAGACAGCCCCCAGCATCGAAAGCAAAGCCGCGCACCTTCTGTATTTCGTCGTCAAAAACCATCCGTTTTCAGACGGCAACAAACGCAGCGGCGCATTTTTGTTTGCCGATTTCCTGCACCGCAACGGGCGTTTGTTTAACACGCGCGGCGAAGCCGTGATTAACGACACCGGCCTGGCCGCGCTCACGCTGCTGGAGGCCGAGTCCGACCCCAAACAAAAAGACACGCTTATCCGCCTGATCATGCACATGCTTCAGGCAGCCTGACGCTTTTCAGACGGCCTCAGCCTGCCGCCAAAGGCCGTCTGAAACTCCCAACCCGACCGGAACGCCCTACCCCATGACCGAAAAATCCTTCAGCCTGTTTAACAAACAAGACACACAGAATTTCAGGCGGCTGCTCGGCTACATTCTGCCGTACAAAGCGCGCATTTTCTGGGCGTTTGCCGCCATCGCCGTGGTTGCGGCGACGGAAAGCTATCTGGCAGCCTTTATCGCGCCGCTGGTCAACCAAGGTTTCGCCGCGCCCGAAGCCGCGCCGCAGCTGGGCGAGGCAGGACACTGGTATGCCGCGCTGGTCGGCCTGAAAGAGAAGATGAACCACCTGATTTGGGGCACGGAACACAAGCTGTGGGCGGTGCCGCTGTTTCTCGTTTTTCTAATGACCCTGCGCGGGCTGGGACGCTTCGTCAGCGACTACCTGCTCTCGTGGGTGGGCATCGAAGCCATGCGCGCCCTGCGCCGCGACATGTTTGCCAAAATGCTGCGCCTCTCCTCGCAGGTGCAGCAGGACGAATCCTCCGGCAACCTGTCCGGCCGCTTTCTCGTACAGGCCAACATCGCCATTTCCAACGCATCAAGCGTGTTCACCACCGTCTGCCGCGACAGCCTGATTGTCGCCGGGCTGGTGTTCGTGCTGCTCTATCTCAACTGGCAGCTCAGTTTAGTGGTCGTGATGATGTTCCCGCCGCTGCTGTGGCTGTCGTCGTATTACCGCAAACGCCTGAAAGAGCCGCAAATCGGCGCGCAAACCACCCTGTCGGAACTGACCTCCGTCATCAACGAGCTGCATCAGGGACACCGCATCGTCAAAATGTTCGGCGGCTACCAAAACGCCCTCGACCGCTTCGCCGCCGTCAACGACAAAATCTCGCGCATCAACAAAAAAATCGCCCAAGCCTCTTCCGCCCGCTCGCCCGTGAGCGAGCTAATCGCCTCCGTCGCCCTGGCCGTCGTCATCTTCATCGCCCTGTGGCAGAGCCGCAGCGGCACCACCACCATCGGCGAATTCATGGCCTTCATCATCGCCATGCTGCAAATGGTCGCACCGATCAAAAACCTCGCCAACGTCGGCATCCCCATGCAGGCCATGTTTATCGCCGCCGACAACGTCTGCGAATTTCTCGACATTCCCGACGAAGCCGACAGCGGCAGCAAAACCATAGACCGCGCCGAAGGTCGTCTGAAATTCGACCACATCAACGTGCGCTACGCCGGACAGGACAGAAAAGCCCTCGACGACTTCTGCCTCGACATCGCCCCCGGCGAAAAAACCGCCCTCGTCGGCAGCTCCGGCAGCGGCAAAACCACCGCCGTCAACCTGCTTCCCCGCTTTGTCGAGCCCGAATCCGGCAGCATCTTTCTGGACGGCATCGATATTGAAAACCTCACCCTCGAAAGCCTGCGCCGCCAGTTTGCCCTCGTGTCGCAAGACGTCTTCCTGTTTGACGACACCCTGTATAATAACGTGCTCTACGGCCGCCCCGACGCCTCCGAAGCCGACGTGGAAGCCGCCCTCAAAGCCGCCAACCTGTGGGACTTCGTACAACAGAACCCGCAAGGCTGGCACATGCCCATCGGCGCGAACGGCAACCAGCTCTCCGGCGGCCAGCGGCAGCGTGTCTCCATCGCCCGCGCCATATTGAAAGACGCCCCCATCCTGCTGCTCGACGAAGCCACCAGCGCACTCGACAACGAATCCGAACGCCTTGTACAACAGGCACTCGAACGCCTGATGAGCAACCGCACCAGCATCATCGTCGCCCACCGCCTGTCCACCGTCGAACAGGCCGACCGCATCATCGTCATGGACGGCGGCCGCATCATCGAACAGGGCAGCCACGCTGAACTGCTGGCAAAACAAGGCTACTACGCCGCCCTCAGCCGCAAAATGCCCGCGCCGGAATGACTTTCAGACGGCCTCACCACCTGTCCTTCAAAGGCCGTCTGAAAAACAAAACCGGCAAACTGAAACCCTTTTTCAGACGGCCTCGTAGGGTGTGTGGCGCAGCCACGCACGCGGTTTGAAACACAACGGCAAACCCCCTTTTCAGACGGCCTATGCAGGGTGTGTCGCCCCGCGACGCACGCGTTCTGAAAGAGCAAAAAACCTTTCAGACGGCCTCAATATCCCGCAAAGGCCGTCTGAAAACACAGTCCCACCCGTCAAAACAGCAAAACCCCACCGCCCGCGCGGCCGGAAAACAGAAAGCAAAAAATGACCCAAACCCTCTTAATCGAACTCCTTACCGAAGAACTCCCCCCCAAAGCCCTCAACAATCTGGGCAACCATTTTGCCGCCGCCGTGGCCGAAGGCTTGAAAAAAGCACAACTGATTCAAGGCAATGTGCAATATACCGCCTACGCCTCGCCGCGCCGTTTGGCCGTGCAGGTGTCAAACGTCAAAGCCGTGCAGGATGACCAGCACGTTGTCAAAAAAGGCCCCGCCGTCGCCAACGCCATGAAAGACGGCGCACCGACCAAAGCGCTTGAAGGCTTCGCCCGCTCCTGCGGCGCCGACATCGGCAGCCTGAAAATCGTTCACGACGGCAAGCAGGACGTGTACGCCCACGAGTTCACCCAAGCGGGCAAGCCGCTCTCTGAGCTTTTGGAAGACATCATCAATCAGGCGGTGAAAAAGCTGCCGATTCCCAAAGTGATGCGCTGGGGCAGCAGCACGCACACCTTCGTGCGCCCCGTGCATGGCTTGGTGATTTTGCACGGCGCAAACGTCGTGCCCGCCAGCATATTGGGTTTGCAAAGCGGCAACAGCACTTTGGGGCACCGCTTCCTTTCAGACGGCCTGATTACCATTGAAAACGCCGATTCCTACGCCGAGCAAATGCGCGAGCAGGGCAAAGTGATTGCTTCGTTTGCCGAGCGCAAAAATGCCGTTCAGACGGCCTTAAACCAACACGCAGGCCGTCTGAATGCCACGGTGGCCGCCGATGAAGCGCTGCTGGACGAAGTGGCCGCGCTGGTGGAATGGCCGGTGGTGCTGGAAGCCGGTTTTGAAGCGCATTTTCTCGAAGTGCCGCAAGAATGCCTGATTCTCACCATGCAGCAAAACCAAAAATACTTCCCGCTTTTGGACGCAAACGGCAAATTGATGAACCGCTTTTTGCTGGTGTCCAACCTCGAAGCCGCCGACCCCTCGCACATCATCCACGGCAACGAACGCGTTTTGCGCGCGCGCCTGTCTGATGCCGAATTTTTCTACAAACAAGACCAGAAAAACACGCTTGAAAGCCGTCTGCCCAAGCTGGCAAACGTGGTGTACCACAACAAAATCGGCTCGCAGGCCGAACGCATCGAGCGGCTGCAAAGCATCGCCGCCCACATCGCCGCCGCGCTGGGGGCAGACCGCGCCCAAGCCGAACGCGCCGCGCGGCTGGCCAAAGCCGACCTCGTTACCGAAATGGTGGGCGAGTTCCCCGAGCTGCAAGGCACGATGGGCAAATACTACGCCCGCCTCGACGGCGAAAACGCCGCCATCGCCGATGCCATCGAGCAGCACTACCGCCCGCGTTTTGCCGGCGACGCGCTGCCCGAAAGCCCTGTTGCCACCGCCGTTGCGCTGGCCGACAAACTCGAAACCCTGGTCGGCATCTGGGGCATCGGCCTGATTCCCACCGGCGACAAAGACCCCTACGCCCTGCGCCGCGCCGCGCTGGGCATTTTGCGCATGCTGATGCAGCACGGCTTGGACGTAAACGACCTGATTCAGACGGCCTTTGCGAGCTTCCCGCAAGGCTTGTTAAACGACAAAACCCCCGCCGAAGTGGCCGACTTTATGCAGGCGCGGCTGGCCGTATTGCTGCAAAACGATTATCCGCAGGATATTGTGGCCGCCGTACTCGCCAAACGCCCCGGCCGTCTGAACGATTTGGCCGCCAGGCTCGACGCCGTCGCCGCCTTCAAAACCCTGCCCGAAGCCGCCGCGCTGGCCGCCGCCAACAAGCGCGTGCAAAACCTGCTCAAAAAGGCCGATGCCGAATTGGGCGCGGTAAACGAAGCCCTGTTGCAGCAAGACGAAGAACGCGCCCTGTACGCCGCCGCGCAAGCCATGCAGCCCAAAATCGAAGCCGCGCTGGCACGTCAGGACTTTCAGACGGCCTTGTCGGAACTGGCCGCCGTCAAGCCGCAGGTCGATGCCTTCTTCGACGGCGTGATGGTGATGGCCGACGATGCCGCCGTAAAACAAAACCGCCTGAACCTGCTCAACCAGTTGTCGCAGCAGATGAACGCCGTGGCGGACATTGCGCTGCTTGGCGAGTAAACAAAAGCAGCCTGAAAACGGCTTTTGCGGTTTTCAGGCTGCTTTTATTGCAACAGCCGCAAGTCGGATACTTGTATCCGACACCTTGCTTTCAGACGGCCTCAAAGCAGCCTGAAAACAAGCCAAGTGCCCCCAAACAGGAAAACACGCCATGCCCCAAACCGTTACCCTTGTGCCATACGACCCCGCACACGCCGCCGATTTGGACTACCGTCTGCACGGAGAGCAAGCACAATACTCGGTTTCGCCCCAAGAGCGGCTGCAAAACGGCCGGTTCGCCGCGCCCGACTGTTTGGCCGTAACCATTTTGTGCCAAAACCGCCCCATCGGATTTTTCATCCTTGATAAAGGCAGCAACCGCCTTACTTACAGCACCAACCCCCGCGCCGTATTGCTGCGCTCGATGTCGGTCAACCCCGCATATCAGGGTCAAGGCTGCGCCCGCGCGGCGCTGGCTGACGATAAATTGGCGCCGCTCATCCGCAGCATATTGCCCGACTGCGACGAAATCGTGTTCGGCGTACACCACGCCAACCGCGCCGCCATCGGCCTGTACCAAAGCTGCGGATTTGCCGATACGGGGCGAACCTTTATGGGCACAAAGGGGCTGCAATATATTTACAGCAAAACGATTCGGTAAAAGGCCGTCTGAAACAATAAATCAAGCGGGTAGGTTGGGTCGCGACCCAACAACATGATTAAATCTCTTGCCAAATGTTGGGTTTGGCAACCCAACCTACCTATTGAAATGGGTATGAACGCGTTTCAGGCTGCCTTTTCAGACGGCCTCAAGGCAGCCTGAAACCCCAACCGCCGTCATTCCCGCGCAGGTGGGAATCTGCTCCGAACCACGGGCAACGGCGGATAAAACCACTCGCAGCAGCCGAAAAAGATTCCCGCCTGCGCGGGAATGACGGAGTACACAGGCCGTCCACCCGAAAAAGACCCCCAAAACAATGAGCGCAAAAACCCTGTTCAAAGCCATCAAAAAACGCCTGCAAACGCTGCGCATCCGTGCGGGCAAGGCGTGGCTCGACCGTGCGCCGGTGCCGTCTGAAAAGCCGCTTGCGCCGGAGAATATCGGCGGCATTCTGTTTTTGCGCCAAGACGGCAAAATCGGCGACTACATCGTCAGCTCGTTTGCCTTTCGCGAAATCAAAAAAGCCGCGCCGCACATCCGCATCGGCGTGGTCTGCACCGAGGCCAACCGCAGCCTGTTTGACGCCAATCCGCATATCGACGCGGTGCATATTATCCAAGCCAAAAGCAGCCGCTCGTATCGGGAAACCGGCCGCTCGATTGCAGGGCAATATGATGTCGTTATCGATCCCACCGTATTGGTGCGCAACCGCGATTTGGTTTTAATCCGCAGCATCAGCGCGCCCTACAACATCGGCTTTGCCAAAGAAAACTACCACATTTTCAACCGCAACATCGCCGATAAAAAACAGCATTTCAGCGAGATTTACCGCGAGGCTTTGCAGATTTGCGGTTTCCAACACATCGACACGCGCTACGATTTGCCCGAGCAGCCTGAAAGCGCCGCCGCCGTGGGCGCGTTTTTGCGGCAGAACGCGCTGGGCAATTATGTGGCGGTAAACTTTTTCGGCGCGGCCAACCGCCGCCGTTTCAGCGAAGCGCGTATCCGCGAAATGCTCGATTATTTTGCCGCGCATTTTCCCGATACGCGCTTTGTACTGCTTACTTATCCTGATGCCACTCCGCTGCTGTCGCGCCTGATTGCGGGGCGGCGCAACTGTTTTCTCTACGCCGATACCGCCACAGTGCAGGATTCCGCCGAACTCATCCGCCACGCGCACACCGTGATTTCGCCCGATACCGCGCTGATTCACATCGCCGCCGGTTTGGATAAAAACATCATCGGCCTATATCAAAACGACGCGCAGAATTTCGCCAACTGGCATCCCAATTCGCCGCGCGCCGAGATTGTGCGCTTTGAAGCGCATATCGACGAAATCGCGCCCGAAATGCTGGCCGCGCCGCTGGCACGTTTTACCGCGCAGGAGGCCGTCTGAATGGGCAAACCCACCGTATTGCTGGGCATGATTAACGATGCCGCCATGTCGCAAACCGTAGCCGCCTGCCTCGAATACCACGGCTTCGAGGTGGTCAACTTCGCCCTTGATTCGCTCGATTTCCGCTATCCGAACCTGCGCTCGCGTCTGGCCGTGTTGCTCAAAAAAACGCTGGGCAACCGCCAAGCCAAAAAAGAGCTGATGATCGAACTCAAACGCCGCCAAGTTCAGACGGCATGGAACGCGCATCCGCAGTTTGATTACGCGCTGTTTATCCGCTCCGATATTTACCCCGACAGCTTTCTGCGCGAAGTGCGCCGCCGCAGCCGCGTGATGGTGAACTACCAATGGGACGGCGTGGCACGCTTTGCCGCCGCCCAAGCGCAAATCGGCCTGTTTGACCGCTATTATGCGTTTGACCCCGCCGACATCCGCGCCGATTCCCGCCTGCTGCCCGCCACCAGTTTTTATTTCGACCACGACCTAAGCGGCCTTGCGCCCTACAATCCCGCCGCGCCACGGTTTTACTTTGTCGGCTCGCACCGCGCCGACCGCCTCGACGACATCCGCCGCTTTTGCCGATACACGCAGCAGGCCGGCTGGCAGCTCGATTTTCACATCGTCAACCCAAACCAGCCCGAAGCCGCTCAGGATTACCCCTTTGACGGCGTTTACTTTGCCGACGATGTCCCCTTTGCCGACAACCTCGAGCGCGCCCGCCGCAGCAGCGTGTTGGTCGATTTCGTTATCAGCACCCACAGCGGCCTGTCGCTGCGCACCTTTGAAGCCCTCGGCTACCGCAAAAAACTGATTACCACCAACGCCGAAATCGAAAAATACGATTTCTACCACCCCGACAACATTTTTATCTGGCGCGGCGGCAGCCTCGACGGCCTGCAAGCGTTCATCGCGCGGCCGTATCACGAACTGCCGCAGGAAATCTACCAAAAATACAGCTTCGGCAACTGGGTGCGCTATGTGTTGGACATTGAACCGCACATCAAAATCAGTCTGCCCGCCGCGTGAGTTTGGCAAGGCTGCCAAAACGGTAATTATCAACCCTACCCCGCAGACAACGAATCACATACAATGCCGCCCTTCCATCACGCCGACACCGCCATGAAAGCCAAAACCGTCATCCTCGCCATGCCGCCCATCTTCGGCATCCACCAAGTTATTGCCGAAAACCTGCGTTTTCACGGTTTTGAAGTGACCGAGCTGATCTACGAAGAAGGAAAATTCACCTACGCCAATATCTGGCAGCGGCTGAAAAAACTGTTTTACCGCAATCTATTGCGCCAACGCGAATACAAAAAAGAGCAGCTGTTCCAGCCCTATCTTGCCGATTTCACCGCCAAACTCGACCAAATCGAAGGACAGGCCGACTACTGCTTTATGATCTGGCCGGGCGTTTTCCCCAGCAGCTTTATGCAGACCCTGCGCGACAAAAGCCGCCTGATGGTGCACTACAACTGGGAAACATTGGAATTTCTCGAACACGAGTTCTACAAAATCAAATTCTTCGACAAATTCATGTTTTTCGACCCCTACGATATCGGCCGCCGCCCCGAATACGCTGACAAACTCATCCCCGCCACCAGCTTCTGGTTCGACTGCTACCTGCAGGAGGAACAAAACGACGGCAGCCTGTTTTTTATCGGCTCGCACCATAAAGAGCGCATCGCCGACATCCGCGCGTTTTACCTTGCCGCCGAATCAATCGGCCTGCCGACCGACTTTCGCATCGTATCGAAAAACCCCCAAGAGGCCGAACAGGAACTGGCTTTGCCCGGCGTACGCTATCTCTCTTCCGCCGACGCGCTGCCCTACCGCGACAACCTGCTGGCCGCACGCAAAGCCGGCGTTCTCGTCGATTTTCTCCACACCAAACACCACGGCCTCTCCCTGCGCGTTTTCGAAGCGCTGGGCTACGGTAAAAAACTGATTACCACCAACCCCACCGTCGTCCACTACGACTTCTACCATCCCGACAACATTTTTGTCTGGAGTGGCGGTAACACCGAAGAACTCAAAGCCTTTTTACAACACCCCTACTCGCCGCCGCCCGAAGCATTGAAGCAGAAATACAGCTTCGGCAACTGGATACGCTGGGCGTTTGATATCCTTCCAAACCAAAGTATCGGCCTGCCGACGCTGCCGAAAGAAACGCGACACACAACATGACCGACACCGCCACACAACCCTTGGTTTCCGTCATCATCCCCTGCTACAACACAGAGGAATACCTGCCCGAAACGCTGGACAGCGTGTTGGCGCAAACCCATACCAAACTGCAAATCATCGCTGTCGACGACGGCTCGACAGACGGCACACCCGCCGTTTTGGAGCGTTATGCCGTTGCCGATCCGCGCCTGCACATCATCACTCAGGAAAACAGCTACTGCGTCCGCGCGCGCATCAACGCCATTGCCCGCGCCAAAGGAAAATACCTAGTCTGCCTCGATTCTGACGACAAAATCGCACCCGACTACATCCGTGAATGCGTCAGCATAGCCGAACAAAACCTCCATACCGACATCGTATACAGCGATGCGGAATTTTTCGGCACCCGTTACGGAACATGGCCGCTGGCAGAATTTTCCCTTCCCGAATTTCTGATGGAAAACAGCATTTACATCACCGCTCTAATCCGCAAATCCGCATACGATAAAGCAGGAGGCTTCGATCCGAATTTAACCTTTTTCGAAGACTGGGATCTGTTCATCTCCATGATTAAAAACGGATCGGGCGTTCATAAAATCGGCAAAACCATGTTTTTCTACCGCAAACGGGAAAACGAAACTTCCGTCAACAACCTGTCGTCGGGAGAAACCGTTTCCGACAACGCGTTCAAAATCTACCAAAAACATTACGGATTCTACAAAGCAAACGGCCTGTCCTATCTCCGCCTGCTCTATACGGCAGCCGATGCACACAAAAAACAGAAAAAAGAAAATCTGAAACGCCGCGGCAGAATCCAATACCTGCTGAACAAATGGTTTGGAAAGCGATAAACGGTCATGTCCCTTGCCAAACTCGTCCATAAAATCAAATATGGCAAATCCAAACCTCCGGCAGGCCTCTACTCATACCGCCCCGAACGCTATCCGGATTCCTTTGTCAGCCGATATCCGCAAACCATAGAGAAAAGAAAAGACCGCGTCGCCCAAACCGTCTATGCCTTTTGGACAGGCAGCAACCCCATGTCGGAAAACAGGCAAAAACATTTCCAACTGCTCAAAGCCAATATCGGCGTCGATTTGATTTTGGTCACACCCGACAACCTGCCGCAATACATTCTGCCCGACCATCCCCTGCACCCGGCCTTTTCCCATCTGTCGCTGGTGCACAAAGCCGACTACCTGCGCTGCTATTTCATGCACAACCACGGCGGCGGCTACACCGACATCAAAGCATGCCGCCACAACTGGCGGCCGCTGTTTGCCCGGCTGAACAAAAGCCGCGACTACCTGATCGGCTATCCCGAAAGCGGCGTATACGATCTGGCACCCGTCGACGGCACAACGGGCGCCGATATGCGGACACACTACCGCCACATCATCGGCAATGGCGCCTATATCTGCCGCAAAAATACCCCGTTTACCCGAGAATGGTATGAAGAACTGCTGAACCGCATGGACGGCTACGCCGACGCATTGCAGCGCCATCCCGGAAACATCATGGGCGACAATCCCGGTTACCCGATTGCCTGGACAGCCGTTTTGGGCGATATCTTCCACCCCCTCTCATTAAAATATATGCACCAAATCCTCAGAAGCGACAAACTCAAACCCATGCTGACCGACTACCGCTAAAATCCGTTTGCCCCATCAGGCCGTCTGAAAGCTCATCTATTCGAAAAAACACAGGAAATCCCCATGACCCTTCTCATCACCGGCGGCGCCGGCTTTATCGGTTCCGCCCTTATCCGCCACCTGATCCAAAACACCGACGAGCGCGTCGTTAATCTCGACAAACTCACCTATGCCGGCAACCTGCAATCCCTTGCCGCCGTGGCCAGCAACCCGCGCTACACCTTCGAGCAGGCCGATATCTGCGATCGTGCCGCGCTCGACCGAATCTTCGCCGAACACCGCCCCGATGCCGTCATGCACCTGGCCGCCGAAAGCCATGTCGACCGCAGCATCGACAGCGCCGGCGAATTTATCCACACCAATATCGTCGGCACCTTCACCCTGCTCGAAGCTGCCCGCGCCTATTTCGAAAAGCAGCCTGAAAACCAGCGCGCTGCCTTCCGCTTCCACCACATCTCCACCGACGAAGTCTATGGCGACCTGCACGGCACCAGCGACCTCTTCACCGAAACCACCCCCTACGCCCCGTCCAGCCCCTACTCCGCCAGCAAAGCCAGCAGCGACCATCTCGTGCGCGCCTGGCAGCGCACCTACGGCCTGCCTACCCTGATCACCAACTGCTCCAACAACTACGGCCCCTACCACTTCCCCGAAAAACTCATCCCCCACATCATCCTCAACGCCCTCTCCGGCAAACCCCTGCCCGTCTACGGCGACGGCAGCCAAATCCGCGACTGGCTGTATGTCGAAGACCACGCCCGCGCCCTGTATCAGGTTGTTACCCAAGGAAAAGTCGGCGAAACCTACAACATCGGTGGTCACAACGAAAAAACCAATCTCGAAGTCGTACGCACCGTCTGCGCCCTGCTGGAAGAACTCGCGCCGCAAAAACCCGCCGGCGTGGCGAAATACGAAGACCTCATCACCTTCGTCAAAGACCGCCCCGGCCACGACGCCCGCTACGCCATCGACGCCGCCAAAATCGGCCGCGAACTCGGCTGGCAGCCGCAGGAAACCTTCGACACCGGCATCCGCAAAACCGTCGCCTGGTATCTGGAAAACCGCGACTGGTGGCAAAACGTCCTCAACGGCAGCTACCGCCTGCAACGGCTGGGCGCAGGCGCGTAAACCATCAAATAGGCCGTCTGAAAAAACTTCAACGAAGTGAAAAACGCTTTCAGACGGCCTCAAAGCAAAAGGCCGTCTGAAATTCCCTAACCCTTCCGATAAAGGAAACATCATGAACAGCAAACGCCTCCCTACTCTCCTCGCCGCCGCCCTCACCCTCAGCATAGCCGCCCCGCCGCCGAGCTGGCTTCAAACAAACCGAACGCCCGGGCGAAAGCCTCGTCCGACAGCAAAACAATGACAGCAGCATAGAACGCGCCGTCATCATCACCGAAAACGACACCACACGCGGCATCGCTGCCGAAAACGCTTGGATTGCCCAAAACCATCCCGGCTACCGCAAAATCGGTCAAGCCCTAATTAAAGAAGGCGGCGGCATCTACGACCGCATCGACATCCAAGCCCCCGACGGCAGCCGCCGCAGCGTCTATTTCGACATCCGCAGCTTCTTCGGCCTTTACAACGGCAAACCGCTGATTTGAAATATAGTGAGTCAAAATAAAAATCTACGGCGTTGCTGCGCCTTAACTCACAGAGGGCGGTTTTCTACGGCATTAAAAATGCCAAGAAAACCAGCCCCGTGCTACCTGTACTGTCTGCGGCTTGCTGCCTTGTATCTTTTTGTGTTGACTCACTATAAAGAGGCCGTCTGAAAGCGGGGAAACCCTTTTCAGACGGCCTTTTGCATCGCAGGCGGCAACAGCGCCCTACCAGTTGTGCACGATTTTCCAAGCCATGCGCAGGGTAATCAGCAGCAGCAGGATGCCGAAGCCTTTTTTCAGCTGGGCGGCGGGCAGTTTGTGCGAGATTTTCACGCCGAAGGGGGCGGACACCAGTGTGGCGGCGGCCAGCACGGCGACGGCGGGCAGGTAGATGAAACCGGCCGAGGCGGGGGGCAGGCCGGGGCTGCCCGCTCCGGCGTACCAGTAGCCCGCCGCGCCCGCCACGGCAATCGGCCAGCCCAATGCGGCGGAAGTGCCGACGGCGCGGTGGACGGGGACGTTGCAGAAGGTGAGGTAGGGCACAGTGAGCGAGCCGCCGCCGATGCCGATCCAGCTCGACAGGACACCGAAGAGGCTGCCCATGCTAAAGAGGCCGCCGCGTCCGGGCAGGTGGCGGCTCGGCGAGGGTTTGATGCCCATCAGGGCGCGCACGGCAATGATGCCGATAAAAACGGTGAAGAAAATCTGCAAGCCTTTGCTCGGCAGGTAGCGGGCAATCAGTGCGCCGACGGCAACGCCTGCCAACACGCCGGGAATCATGCTTTGCAGAATCTGCCAGTCGACCGCGCCTTTTTTGTGCTGCGACAGGGCGCTGGAAAAGGAGGTGAACACCATCACGGCAAAGGAGGTGCCGATGGCGGTGTGCTGGGCGTAGGCCGACTGCTCCAAGCCCTGCATCTGTAAAATCCACAATACCAGCGGTACGAGGATGGTGCCGCCGCCGACGCCGAACATACCGGCGATAATGCCGGCCAGTGAGCCGACGGCCATTAGGATGAGGATGGTTTCGGGTGTCCACATGGTTGCTTCTTTCTGTTGGCAAAAAGGCCGTCTGAAAGCGGGGTTTCAACGGATCTCGAACCCGACGGGGCTTTCAGACGGCCTGATCGTTCAGGAACGGCCTGCCTGCCGCGCATATATTTCTTGCAGTTTGATGTATTTGTTGAGGGTGTAGTTGGCGTAGTTTTTTGCCAGCGCGTAGCCCAGCGCACCGTCGAGAAAGCCGAGTTTGAGGAAATACATTTTGACGAAGGCGATCTGCGGGCGCAGCCAGAGGTCGGCGAAAGGGCGCGGGCGGCGGCCTTCGCGCAGATAGCGCTCGGCCGAGAGGGCGGAGTAGCGGTTCATTTTCGCCAGATACTGGTCCCAGTTGTCGTAGGTGTAGTGCAGCATGGGGGCGGCGAGGTTTTTTTCGGGATAGGGATGGACGGTTTTTTCGTGCACCAGTCCTTCGAAGCGGACGTTGTCGCGCGGCAGCAGGCGGGTGACGCGGTCGGGGCTGAGCGGGCCGTGGCGGACGGGGCGGCCGCCGAAGTGGTTGAGACGGGTGACGCGGTAGGCGGTTTGTTCTCCGGCATTGGCGGCTTTGCGGATTTCGCCGGCCAGCTCGGGCGTGCAGCGTTCGTCGGCGTCGATAACGAATATCCACGGGCAGGCGGCCTGTTGCACGGCAAAGGTTTTCTGCCCGCCCCAGTCGCCGTTCAGGGCGCGGCGGACGACTCTCGCGCCACACTCTTCGGCAATCTGCGCGGTGTCGTCGTCGCTGAAATCGTCGATAACGACGACTTCGGCGGCAAAGGGGCGGCAGCTTTCGATGCAGGCGCGGATGTTTTCCGCTTCGTTTTTCGCCAGGATTAAAACGCTGATGTCGGCCATGTGTCGGTTCCGTATGCGGAAAAGGCCGTCTGAAAACGGGTTGGCACCCTTTCAGACAGCCTTTTGTTATTGGTTGCCCAGGCGTTTGCGCTCGCGCTCTTCGCGGCCTTCCCTAACCGCGCCGACAAAGAAATAGATGCCTGCGGCGATGAATGCGCCGACGGTGACGGCGGTGAAGATGAAGAGGAAGTTCTGCATGGTGTTTCCTTGTTGCGGCAGGCCGTCTGAAAGGCATTTTTATGTTTTCAGACGGCCTTGCGGGTTGGGCCAGGCTTATTCTTCGGGCTCGTCGCCGTCGGTTTCGTCGCGCGTGCCTTCGGTGATTTGGATGTCGACGCCGGCTTTTTCGCGGATTTTCGCTTCGATTTCGCGGGCGACTTCGGGGTTTTCTTTCAGCCAGACGCGGACGTTGTCTTTGCCCTGGCCGATTTTCGCCCCGTTGTAGCTGTACCAGGCGCCGGATTTTTCGATGACGCCGAGTTTGCCGCCGATGTCGATCAGCTCGCCTTCCCAGCTGATGCCTTCGCCGTAGAGGATGTCGAACTCGGCGGTGCGGAAGGGGGGCGCGACTTTGTTTTTGATGACTTTGACTTTGGTTTCTTTGCCGATGGGGCTTTCGTCGCCTTTTTTAATCTGGGTGCTGCCGCGGATGTCGATGCGCACGGAGGAATAGAATTTGAGCGCGTTGCCGCCGGTGGTGGTTTCGGGGTTGCCGAACATCACGCCGATTTTCATACGCAGCTGGTTGATGAAGACGACGAGGGTGTTGGTTTTTTTGATGTGGCCGGTGAGTTTGCGCAGCGCCTGGCTCATCAGGCGGGCTTGCAGGCCGACGTGGCTGTCGCCCATGTCGCCTTCGATTTCGGCCTTGGGCACGAGGGCGGCGACGGAGTCGATGACGACCATGTCCACCGCGCCGGAGCGCACCAGCATGTCGCAGATTTCCATGGCCTGCTCGCCGGTGTCGGGCTGGGAGACCATCAGTTCTTCGACTTTGACGCCGAGGGCGCGGGCGTAGACGGGGTCGAAGGCGTTTTCGGCGTCGATAAAGGCGCAGGTGCCGCCGTTTTTCTGGCATTGGGCGATGGTTTCGAGGCAGAGGGTGGTTTTGCCCGAGGATTCGGGGCCGAAGATTTCGACGATGCGCCCGCGCGGCAGGCCGCCGACGCCTAGCGCAAGGTCGAGGCCGAGCGAGCCGGTGGAGATGACTTCGAGGGTTTCGTCTTTGTGGCTGCCGTCCATCTTCATGATGGAGCCTTTGCCGAACTGTTTTTCAATCTGTGCCAGGGCGGCGGCAAGGGCTTTGCCTTTGTCTTCGGGTTTGACCTGCTCGACGGTGTTTGATTTTTTGCTCTTTTCTTCTGCCATGATGGTTCTCTCGGTGGATGGATATGGAAAACAAAACGCGCGGATTATCGCATATGGGGAGGCCGTCTGAAAGGGCGAGGCCGTCTGAAACGGGTTTCAGACGGCCTCCTGCGGCGGCAAGCCGTTTTATACGATTTCGGCTTTTTCGATGATGACGGGCTCTACGGGCACGTCGTCATGGTAGCCGTGGCTTTTGGTGGCGACTTTTTCGATGGCGTCCACCACGTCGAAGCCGTCGGTGACTTTGCCGAAGACGGCGTAGCCCCAGTCTTGGACGACCCGTCGGCCGTGCATTTCTTTGGCGCGCTGGTTGAGGAAGACGTTGTCGGCGGTGTTGATGAAAAACTGCGCCGAGGCGGAATGCGGGTCGGAAGTGCGCGCCATGGCGATGGTGTATTTTTCGTTGGCCAGGCCGTTGTGGGCTTCGTTTTCGATGGGGTCGCGGGTGGCTTTTTCGCCCATATCGGGACTCATGCCGCCGCCTTGGATCATGAAGCCGGGGATGACGCGGTGGAAGATTACGCCGTCGTAGAAGCCGTCTTTGACATACTGCTCGAAGTTGGCGGCGGTGATCGGCGCTTTTTCGTGGTCGAGTTCGATGGTGATGACACCTTTGTTGGTGGTCAGTTTAATCATGGGTTTTTCCTTAAATATGCGGGTGGATGGGAGGCCGTCTGAAAAGGCTTTTGCGCTTTCAGACGGCCTGTACGGATTAGGAGCTGTTGACAATTGGTTTGCGAAGCGGGTTTTGCGTCAGAAAACAGCAGATGCAAGGCGCAAACCGCAGCAAGGTTGGACACCTTGCGAGGATTTGCAACGCAGCAGATGCCGTTTTCCGGCGCAAAATCCGCCGCAAGACCAAATGTCAGCAGACCCTAATGTTGGCTGTCGAGCCAGCGTTCGGCATCGAGGGCAGCCTGGCAGCCCGAGGCGGCGCTGGTGATGGCCTGGCGGTAGGTGTGGTCTTTGACGTCGCCTGCCGCCCATACGCCTTCGATGTTGGTGGCGCCGACGTTGTCGCCGCTGCCGCCGCGCGTTTTCAGATAGCCGGCTTCGTCCATGTCGAGCTGGCCTTTGAAGATGTCGGTGTTGGGCTTGTGGCCGATGGCGATGAATACACCCTGCACGGCGATGTCTTCGCTTGTACCGTCGTTGAATTTGAGGCGCGCGCCGCTGACGCCGCCTTCGCCGCCGAGGATTTCTTCCAGCACGGCGTTGGTTTTCAGGATGATTTTACCTTCGTCCACGCGGCGCATCAGTTTGTCGACCATGATTTTTTCGGCGCGGAAGCTGTCGCGGCGGTGGATGAGGGTGACGGTGTCGGCGATGTTGGCCAGATACAGCGCTTCTTCGACGGCGGTGTTACCGCCGCCGACGACGGCGACGTGCTGCTGTTTATAGAAGAAGCCGTCGCAGGTGGCGCAGGCGGAGACGCCGCGTCCGGCAAAGGTTTCTTCGCTTGGCAGGCCGAGGTATTTGGCGGAGGCGCCGGTGGCGACGATGAGGGCGTCGCAGGTGTATTCGCCCGCGTCGCCCGTGAGTTTGAAGGGGCGGCTTTGCAGGTCGGCGGTGTGGATGTGGTCGAAGATGATTTCCGTGCCGAAACGCTCGGCGTGGGAAAGGAAACGCGCCATCAGTTCGGGACCCTGCACGCCTGCGGCGTCGGCCGGCCAGTTGTCGACTTCGGTGGTGGTCATCAGCTGGCCGCCCTGTTCGAGGCCGGTGATGATGGCGGGTTGGAGGTTGGCGCGGGCGGCGTAAACGGCGGCGGTGTAGCCGGCGGGGCCGGAGCCGAGGATGATGAGTTTGTGGTGTTGTTTGCTCACGGGCTGTCCTTTCGGGGTTTGAGGCCGTCTGAAAATGTTTTCAGACGGCCTCATGATGAATCAGGAGGAGAAGACGGTGTGGGTAACGATGACTTTACCGCCGCGTTTTTCGTAGCGGGTTTGGAAGCCGTCGCCGGCGACGCAGTCGTCCATGCCGCCGCTTTTGACGCTGACGGTGTTGCCGCCCTTGTATGCGAAGCGGTATTCGTGGCGGTAGCTGCCGCAATCGCCCGGGCTGCTGTCGGAGGCTTTGCGGTTTGTTTTCGGCAGGGTGCGCGGCAGGCCGGTGTCGCGCGGGATTTCGTCGGAGATGAAGGTTTCGGTTTCGACAGGGGTGTAACGGTAGCGGCCACCTTGGAAGCGGGCATAGGCTTGGGCGAGCGTGCCGGAAAATTCGCAGCGGTAGGTGGTTTCGACGCCTTTGTTTTCGACGAAGGCGCAGCTGTCGGCGGTTTCGACGGCAGCTGCGGCGGAGAGGGAAACGGCGGCGGCAAGAAGGGCGGCGGCGTGGCGCGGGTTCATGCGGGTCTCCTTGATGGGTGAAAAAAACGGAAACGGATGTTTTCAGACGGCCTCAAAGCGTTTGCCGCAGCTTTGAGGCTGTCTGAAAAATTATCTGCGCCTGCGACCGAAGCCGCCGAAGCCGCTGCGGCGGGGCTGGCGGTAGTTGGGCTGGGCGCGGTCGGTGGGGCGGTAGACGCCTGCCTGTTGTCCGGCCGGGCGGCTCGGGCGTAGGGAAGACGGCACGTTGGGTCGTTTGCCTTTGTATTGCTGCTCGTAGCGGCTGCGCACCTGCTGCGTGGCGGGATTGACGGGCGCGCGGCTGAAACGGTTGGCCAGCGCGTTGCCGATGAACGCGCCTGCGGCCGCACCGACCAGGCTTTGCAGCAGCCAGCTTCCCGTGGAGGGGTCGTAAACATACTGCTGGCCGTCGCTGCCGGTAACGGTTTCGCCGTTTTTGCCTTTTTCCTGCGCTTCGGCCGACAGGGTTTCGTTTACCGCGTCGGGGTTGAGCTGGTAGACAGTTTGGTCGGCGGCGGAAGCGGCCTGCGCCTGCAATTGGGCGATTTGCTGCTGCTGGTCTTTGAGCTGCTGTTCGAGTTCGGCCTGCCTGTCGTTGCCGCAGGCGGCGAGGGTGAGCGCGGCAAGGGCGGGAAGGATGTAGCGGGTTTTCATACGGGTTCCTTGTCGTGTGTTGCGGGAATGTGCGCCTGCATATAGGCGCGGCGGCGGGGAAATCAAGGCCGTCTGAAAACGGGCGCGGCGGATGCGGCGCTTTCAGACGGCCTCAGGTGCTATTGTCCCGACGATTCGAGTTTCTGGTGTCCCTGTTTCAGCTCGATTTTGCTTTTCAGATAGTCCAGCAGGCTCGAATACATGCGGACGGCGCTCTGCTGCGCGATTTGTTTGCGGACGAGGGTTTTCTCCTCCGCGCTTGCCTGCGGCACGGTTACCGACTGCACTTCCATCAGCACGGGCACGGGCAGTCCTTCGAGCAGGACGTAGGCCGGTTTGCCCTCTGCCGGGCGGGCTTTGGCCAGCGCGGCGAGTGCCTGCGGCGGCAGACGCATGCGGGCGTCGGTGGCGCTCAGGGTTTCGACGGGCGACCAGGCCAGTTCGGGTTTGCCGCCTTTTTGCAGCTCGGCCAGCAGTTTTTTGCCCTGCTCCTGCGCGGCTTTGGCCGATTCGCTGTTAAGGTAGGCGGCGCGCACTTCTTCTTTTGCCTGCTCGAACGAGGGTGTGCTCTCTTCGCGGGTTTCGCTTGCGCGTACTACCCAGTAGCCTTCGCCCACGGCAATCGGGTCGGAATTGTGTTTTTTCTTGAACACTTCGTCGCCGAACAGGGCTTCCACCAAATCGGCGGGCAGCTGCGCCTGCTGCGCTTTGTCTTTGGTCAGCCATTCGCCGCCTTCTTTTACCGGCAGACCGGTTTTTTCGGCGGCGGCTTTGAGGCTGTCGGGCGAATCGAAGGCGGCCTGTTGCAGGATTTCGCGTGTTTTCGCCAGCGCCTGCCGCGCCTTCTGCCGTTTCAGTTCGGCTTCGATCTGCGCTTTGGCTTCGTCGAAACTTTCCGAGCCGCCAAGGTTGTCGATGTGCACGATGTGGAAGCCTTCGTCGGTTTCCACCAGTTCCGTCGCGCCTTTGCCGAGTTTGGCGACGGCGGTTTTGAAGGCTTCGGGCAGCGGCGTATCTTTGCCGATTGCGCCGAGGCTGCCGCCCGACTGCGCCGTGCCTTCGTCCTGCGAATATTTGCGCGCCAGATCTGCAAAGGTGTCGGGCGCGGCTTTGGCTTCGGCCAGCACTTTTTCCGCTTCAGCCTTCACGGCGGCTTTGTCCGCCGCGGCGGCTTTGAACATGATGTGCGACACTTCGCGCTGCGCTCCGGCAGCTTTCTGCCGCTCGTCGAAGGCTTTTTTCACTTCGTCTTCGCCCACGGTCTGTTTGTCGGCCAGCGCGTCGGCGGAAAGTTCGATGTATTGGAATTTCACAGCCTGCGGGCGGACGTATTTGCTTTTGTCTTTGTCGTAATAGGCTTTGAGCGCGGCATCGTCGGCCTTCACTTGCGCGGCGAAGTTTTTCGGGTCGAGTATCACGGTGCGCACGGTGCGGTCGGCCAGCACGGTTTCGGCGTAACGCGTGTATTGCGCGTCGGTGACGATGTTGCCGTTGGCGGCGAGGTTGACGAGGTTTTGCAGCTGGAACTGGCGGCGCAGGGTGTTGAGGAACTGTTCTTCGTTCATGCCGCTCTGTTGCAGGAAGTTGCGGAATTTTGTTTCGTTGAAGCGGCCGTTTTCGTCGTGGAAACCCGGATCGTCGACGATCACCTGTTTCAACTGCGCGTCGGACACGGCGATGCCCATCATTTTCGCGCCCTCGGTGAGGAAGGCGCGTTCGGTCAGCACAGTCAGGGCGTCTTGCGGGCTGCCCAGTTTTTCTTCGCGCTGCGCCTGCTGTACGCTTTGGGTGCTGATTTTTTCGCCGCCGACTTTGACGATATAGTCCGATCCTGCGGCGATGATGCCGCCCGCGCCGAAGCCGACGAAGGTGAGCGCAATCAGACCCAGCAGGATTTTGGCCGGGCCGCGGTATTTTTCTACGGTGGAAAACATGGTGTGAATGCCGGTTGGGTAGGTAAAAAAAGGCCGCCATTGTAACCGATTTCGCCTGCGCCAGAAACACGGGAAAAGGCCGTCTGAAAAGCCTGTTTCGGGCTTTCAGACGGCCTTTTGCCCGGGCGGGCGGCGACGGCTTTTGGGCTGCATCAATCACAGAAAATTTCAAAAAGTCCGCCCGGACAGGTTCACCCTGCCCTGCTCCGCTCCGGTTTTCAGACGGCCGCAATCGGGCAAAGGCCGCCTAAAAGCAGCCTACTGCCCACCCAAAAGTTGTTCGCGGGTAAGCAAAAAGACGAAGCCGTCGCCGCCGCTGGTTTCCAGCCAGGTGAAGGGCAGCTCGGGATAGGCGGCTTCGAGTTCGGCGCGGTTGTGGCCGATTTCCACCAGCAGCACGCCGTGCGGGTTGAGGAATTTGGCGGCGTGCAGCAGGATTTGCCGCGTGGCGTCGAGGCCGTCTTTGCCGCTGCCGAGCGAGAGTTCCGGCTCGTGCAGGTATTCGGGCGGCAGTTCGGCGACGGATTCGGCGTCGACGTAGGGCGGGTTGGAGACAATCAGGTCGTATGTGCCGTCCAAGCCCTCGAACAGGTCGGTGTGTATCAGGTTGACACGCTCTTCGAGACCGTAGTCTTCCACATTGACGGCGGCCACTTCCAGCGCATCGAGGCTGATGTCGGCGGCGTCGACCACGGCGTCGGGATAATGGTAGGCCGCCTGAACGGCCAGACAGCCGCTGCCCGTGCACAAATCGAGCACGTTGTGGACGAGTTCGTCGTATTCGATCCACGGCCGCAGCGGCTCGCCCAGCAGTTCGGCAATAAAGGAGCGCGGCACAATCACGCGCTCGTCGACGTAAAAATCAAAATCGCCCTGCCGCGCGTGGTGCGTCAGGTAGGACACGGGCAGACGCTCTTTCACGCGCCGTTCCATCAGGCCGAGCAGCTCCTCTTTTTCAGACGGCATCAGACGCGCGTCGAGATAGGGTTCGAGCACGTCCAGCGGCAAATTGAGCGTGTGCAGAATCAGATAGGCGGCCTCGTCGTGGGCGTTGTCACTGCCGTGGCCGAAAAAAAGCCCCGCTTCGTTAAAGCGGCTGACGGCGAAACGCAGCAGGTCGCGCACGGTAAAAAGGTGTTCGGCGGCTTGGGTGAACATGGTTGGCCTCGCGTTAAAAAAGGCGCGGATTATACCGCAAGGCCGCCGCGGCGGGTTTCAGACGGCCTCAGCCCGCCGCTGGACAAAGGGCTTTACATTTTGCATAATCCGTAAAATTTTGTTTGATTATTTAAAGGAAAACCGATGAAACCCCTGTTTCTCGCCGCTGCGCTGGCCGCCCTCGGCCTGAGCGGGTGCAGCAGCACCGGCGGCAAAACGCCGCAGGAAATGGTGGCGCATTCCATGGAGCGCAGCCTGTCGAAAGACTACAGCTACAATTTTTCCGCCGAAGCGCGCGTGTCGCTCACCGGCCAAAAAGACGGGAACGCCCCCGAAACGGCGCAAAAAATCACCGACGACACGGCCAAGAAGCGGGAAACACTGAAAAAACTGCTCGCCGACGACAAGCTGCCCGAGGACGAGCGTGTTTGGGTCACCATGGCCGAAGAGGCCAACACCGAACCGGGCGGCTTGGCCTACCGCGCCATTTCCCGCATAACCGACCCGCTGGCCGCCTTGCCCGCCGCGCATTCCTATTTTGAAAAAAGCCGTCTGAAAGCCGAAGGCGCGGTGGACATGGCGGCGGGGAAAATCGAAATCGTGCCCGAAATCGCCGTCAAAAGCCGCAACGAAAGCCTGAACATCCGCATGCCCGTGCTGCTGGACACAAAAGACATGTCGGCCATTGTCGAGCTGCCCGAATCCGTAGCCGCCGCCATGTCGCTGACGGTTGGCGAAAAAACCGCCAAGCGCCTGCAAACCCTGCCGATGCGCTTCACGCTGAAAGACATCGACGACACAAACGAATGGGCGAAACTGCCCGTTAAATCAGCGGCCAAAGCCCTGTTCGCCGCCGCCTACCGCAGCTACGCCGATATGCCCGAAGGCACTTACACCGCCCTGCCGCTCGACGCCTACGGCCGCAGCATCGGCGCTGCCTACCGCATCGGCTACCGCGAAGACAAAGCCTTTGTCAACGCCTACACCGCCAACCTCTACAAACACTTCTCCGCCGAACTTACCCGTTTGGAAAAAGAAGCCCCCGAAACGGGCATTTCCGCCGAAGGCTACAAAGCCGTGCACGAACAGGCCGCGCAGCTGAACCGCATCTTTACCGAAGGCTGGATGCTGCCGGAAGACGCCGATGCCGACAGCGAATCCGTGCGCTCCGAAGTCGAACGCTACCGCCGTCTCAAAGACAAATACGGCCGGATGGCACCGGTCGAAGACATGATCTGGCAGGTCGACATCTATCTCGACAGCAAAGGCCGCTTTGTCGGACAGCGCCGCTACACGCAGATCAACGGCAAAGAAAACGCCTTCAATATCGACATGACGCTCAGAATGTACAACTTCGGCAAACCGAAATTCACCTTCCGCCCCGATCCCGCGCAAACCGTCAGCATGAAAGAATATGCCGACGCACTTGCCGAACGGCGTAAGAGCCGCCACGGCAACAGCGCCGACACCCGGGCAGGAAATGCCTATCCCGCCTCCCCGTGCGCCACTTACACGAAAAAACACAAACAATCCGCCGGCTGCGCCAAACGCTGAACCGGACTGTAAAGGCCGTCTGAAAGCGCAGATTCGACACAGCCGAAACCGCACTTTCAGGTGGCCTTCCGAACGCGGCACCACTGATGCGGCAGCCGTAGCCAACCCGTCCGATGTGTAAACATCGTGCCGCTTTTGCTTCAATTTGCGCCGCTTTGTGTTATCGTTGCGAAAATTCCAGCAATATTATTTTCAAACCCTTTCTCCAACATCCTATCCAATCACTTAAAAAAGGTAGCTTCACAATGGAAAACTGGTCGCAAACACTGGGAGCAGGCACGCTCCTGGGCATTGCCGCGGGCGCGGTACTGCTGATTCTGCTGCTTATCGTCAAATTCCGCATCCACGCCCTGCTGACCCTGATACTCGTCAGCCTGCTCACCGCGCTGGCCACCGGCTTGCCGGTCAACCACATCGTCAACGACGTGCTGGTGAAAAACTTCGGCGGCACGCTCGGCGGCGTCGCCCTGCTGGTCGGCCTGGGCGCGATGCTCGGCCGGCTGGTGGAAACCTCGGGCGGCGCGCAGTCGCTGGCCGACGCGCTGATACGCGCCTTCGGCGAAAAACGCGCGCCCTTCGCGCTGGGCGTCGCCTCGCTGATTTTCGGTTTCCCCATTTTCTTCGACGCCGGGCTGATGGTGATGCTGCCCATCGTTTTCGCCACCGCGCGGCGCATGAAAGCCGAAGTGCTTCCCTACGCCATGGCCTCCATCGGCGCGTTCTCCGTGATGCACGTCTTCCTGCCGCCACACCCCGGCCCGATTGCCGCTGCCGAGTTTTACGGCGCGAACATCGGGCAGGTGCTGATGGTCGGCCTGCCCGTCGCCGTCATTTCCTGGTATTTCAGCGGCTATCTGCTGGGCAAAGTGCTCGGCCGCACCATCCATGTGCCCGTGCCCGACTTCCTCAGCGGCGGCGCGCAGGACAACGACCAACCCAAAACCCCTGCCCCCGCGTCCACCGTTATCGGCATCCTGCTGATTCCCATGGTGCTGATTTTCCTCAACACCGGCCTAGCCACCCTCATCAGCAAAAAAGCGGTTGATGCGGGCGAAACTTGGGTGCAGATGCTGCAAATGATCGGCTCGACCCCCGTCGCCCTGCTGATTTCCGTGCTGGCCGCCATGATCGTGCTCGGCCGCAAACGCGGCGAACAGGCTTCGGCTTTGGAAAAAACCATAGACGGCGCACTCGGCCCCGTCTGCTCCGTCATCCTCATCACCGGCGCGGGCGGCATGTTCGGCGGCGTATTGCGCGCCTCGGGCATCGGCAAAGCGCTGGCCGACAGCATGGCCGACCTCGGCATCCCCGTTTTGCTCGGCTGCTTCCTCGTCGCCCTTGCCCTGCGTATCGCCCAAGGCTCGGCCACCGTCGCCCTCACCACCGCCGCCGCCCTGATGGCGCCCGCCGTGGCCGCCGCAGGCTTTAACGACTGGCAGCTTGCCTGCGTCGTCCTCGCCACCGCCGCAGGCTCGGTCGGATGCAGCCACTTCAACGACTCCGGCTTCTGGCTGGTCGGCAAACTGCTCGACATGGACGTGCCCACCACCCTAAAAACCTGGACGGTCAACCAAACCCTGATCGCTGCCATCGGCTTTGCCCTGTCCGCAGCCGCCTTCGCCGTGTTTTAAGGAGCAGACATGACAGTACACTTTGTCATCATGGGCGTGTGCGGCAGCGGCAAAACCACCGCCGCCCAAGCCCTGCAAAAACAACTCCAAGGCTGCCCCTACGCCGAAGGCGACGACTTCCACACCCAAGCCAACCGCGACAAAATGGGCGCAGGCATCCCGCTGACCGACGCCGACCGCGCCCCCTGGCTCGAAAGCCTGCGCGACTGGATGGACGCGCAGGCGCAGGCGGGCGCGGCCTATTCCGTCGTCACCTGCTCCGCCCTCAAACACATCTACCGCGACATCCTGCGCGGCGCGCAAGGCCGCGTCGCCTTCATCCACCTCGCCCCGCCGCACGATGTCAACCTGCGCCGCATGACCGCGCGCAAAGGCCACTACATGAAAGCGGGCATGCTCGACTCGCAGCTGGAAATACTCGAAGAGCTCACGGCAGATGAATACGGCGTCAAAATCGTCAACGACGGCACGCCCGCCGAAGCCGCCGAAGCCATCGCCGACTGGCTCGGCCGCGAAAACCTCGTCTGACGCCGCACACAAAAAAGGCCGTCTGAAAAACCGTGGCACAAACGGCTTTCAGACGGCCTCTTATTCAGGAGTCCGCCCGTGAACACCCCCTTCCCCGACTGGTTCGACGAACTGGCACAGCTCGAAGCCGAAGCCAAAGGCGTTTTGTCCGATTTTCCACTCATCATCAACGACCGCGAAACCCGTTTCACCTTTTACGATCCGGCGCGCCTGCGGCAGGACATCGAAGCCGAAAGCGGCACCCCCTATATCCGCATCAACAACCTCGTCGTCCTGCCCCGCGTCAGCAAAGAAAACATCCTGCTGTTTGTTCAAGACCTGTCCGAAGCTGACGCAGACGGAAAGGCCGTCTGAAAACAGCGATCGTCTGAAAAACGGTGGCCGTCTGAAAAACGGTGGCCGTCTGAAAAACGGTGGCCGTCTGAAAAACGGTGGCCGTCTGAAAAACGGTGGCCGTCTGAAAAACG
>NZ_JBKGTW010000022.1:0-35331 GCF_046546535.1 Neisseria sp. WLZKY-1 | reverse complement strand
GACCGCTCCCTGAGCTACGCAACGGTTGTTTGCCTTGGTCGGATGCGGGCGGCGGCGGGCGGTTTGTTGCTATGATACGGAAGTTCCGATATACAAGGTCGGAATGCCGCCGGCAGTCGCAGGCAGTGATGCCGCCAAGCAGCCTGCAAGTACAGCCGCTGTCAGTTTGCGGATAAGGGTTTTCTTTGTCGTTTTCATAATATGATCCTTATGAGATAAAAAAGCCGCAGGATGCGGCAGGAAAAAAGGCCGTGCAGGCCGTCTGAAAAAAGCTGGTGGGTACCCGTCCGGCTTTTTATTGTTTATCGCTTGCTGCCGTTCCGTTCGCGGACTGCTTCCATAAACGGCTGATACCAGTTGTCTGCCGATTCACCATATTCGTCCATCACTTGGCGCAGCAGTTCGATGTTGTTACTGGATCCTGACAAAACGGCCATTTCGTCTTTGAATCCGAACAGATCGAGTTTGGCGAATGCCGACTGTTTGGACTGTTTAATCAGGAAGGTTCGGCTGTCCAACGACAGTTTGACCAAATCGTCGTATTCCTTGCGTGTGATGCCGCAACGCTCGTAGCTGCCTTCGTATTCGGCGTCGGGGTTGGGCAGGAAGATTTTGGTCGGCGTTTGTTGGACGATGGCGGGGAAAATGCTGCTGGCGATTGCGTCTTCGGGCGATTGTGATACCAAAATCAGCCAACCGCCGCGTTTACGGTCGGTTTTGAGGATTTTCAGCATCAGTTCTTCAGTGACCTTAAACCGCGCAGGCCACCAGAATTCCTCAATAATGCTGGCCAGTATGCCGTCTTCTTTCGCCACTCTCTCCATCATGATGTCGCGCAGGTGGAACATATATGCCAGCACCGGACCTGTCGGCGGATATTTGTCTTTCAGGATGTCGGTCAGATCGAAGCCGACACGCCAGAAGGTTTCCGGATCAAACAGGTTTTCCGGGTTGTCCAAACACCATGCGAAGCGGCCGTTCTCACTACGGCACCATTTTTCCAAACGGCTGCGCAGGGAGTTGGGATCAACCGATTTCGGTATGCTTTGCAACAGGTGGCTGAAATGGCGCATTTCCCAATCCAAATCAAACAGGGCATCTACGGCAAATTGGATTTGCTTGTCTTCCTCTGCAGTGGTTTTGCCGTTCTCGTCTTCGCCGCACATACCTACCAACGAATAAAGGAATTCTCTGTTGTGCGGGGTGTCGGGCAGTTGGAAGGGATTGAGTCCGGTAGGCACGCCCGCTTCCAGTGCAAAATAACTGCCGCCGATGGCGCGGATGAAAATCTCCATGCCCCGGTCCAAATCGAGGGCGAACAAAAACGGGTTGAAACGTTCGGTAAAGGCCATCAGGGAGGTTTGCAGGGTGGTTTTGCCCGTACCGGTGGCTCCTAAAATCAGCGTATGCCCAGCGATTTTTTCTCCGACGTTGTCTTCCTTCGGATTGGTGAAATGGAAATTGAAGTCGAAGATGGTTTTAGAGCGGGTCTGCAGAGGCATTACCGCGCTGCCGTCGCCCAAGGGGTTACCGTTTGTCTTGCCGTGCGAATAGTTGTGAATACCGAAGGACGCAGCCAGATTGCTGGTGGTTTTCGGGAAGCTGCGCGGTTTTTCCGCACTGCCGGGCAATTGGCTGAAAAAAGTGGACGGAGCGGACAATCCGGCTTTGGCAAAACGGTAGCCGCCGGAATTGAGAAAAGTAGTATAGGCGCGTGCCGCATTATCCACGGTCTGTTGCGGTGTATCGCCGTACACAACCAATGCGGCATGATAGTCGCCGAACATTAGTTCTCCTGCCGTCAGTTTGCCCATCCCGCTTTCCAACTCGTCAATCTGTTCGACGGCCAAATCGCCTACCGACTGCAGGTTGTTTATCTGCTTGCGGATTTCTCCCTGCATGGTATAGGGGTTGATAAAAACCATGCTCTGAGTCAGGGTGAATTCGCACGGCAGGGTCAGAATATCAAGGAAGATTTTCGGTTTGCTGACGCCGTAATCCTTCAGATCGTAAAACATGGCGTACTTTTTTCCGCCGCGTTCGGGTCGGATCTCACAAATATCGGTGCCGAAGTGCAGGTTGGCAGCGGCAATCGTCTGATAGGCATCGACTGTGGATAATGGAATCGGTTCGTTGACGCCATTAATCAGACTGCCAAAAAATTCATATACTTCAGAAAACAATATGCCGTTTTGGTTCTGATACGCCGTCAACAGCGTGGGACTATAAGGTTCGAGCGAGCGCATCATTACCTGAATCTGCTCTTCCGCTTCTTTTATTCCCATCTGGATACTGCCGCTTTTGATCAGTACCGTCAGGTAGAAAACGTTTTCAAAATAGTCTTCTTCCTGAAAGCGTTTCAGATATTTGTCGGAAAACTGCCGACAAAATTCCGATTTGAAGCGGTAGTTGCGGTTGAAGTCGATCTTGCGCCGCTGCAAAGTCGTCCAGACGGCGGCGCGGTTACCCAACGATTTGCCGATGCCGGCCAGCAGCGAACGCAGTCCGACGTAATGGGCAAACAGGTGTTTGTCGTCCACGCCGTCAAACGGCAACCCTTCCATACGGATGACAAAGCCGTAATGGCCGCTGTGGTAGTAGACAATGTTATTGGTAACGTGTTGGCAGATTTTCGGCATAAAGTCCGATTGTGCCGGCTGTCCCTTGAGCGCCCTGCTCAAGAAATCGCTGATAATCACTTTGCTGTCTCCCGTATTTGGTAGCCAATATGGTAGAAGTGCCGCCGAACAGGGCGGCGTTCTTGCGCCGTATGAACCATTTGGCTTCGAGCGCGTAGATTTTGAATGCCTGGTCGTCGTTTGCACTGATGGTGCGCAAGCCGAGAAATACCGGTATGCCCATCGCCAGCAGAAGCAGCGCCTTTCCGCCGAGGAAAGACGCTGCCAACAGACTGGTCATCATCAGCGCAAAACCGCATACGGCCAAAGGCATCAGAGGAACACCCAGCACCATTGCCGACCGGTTAAGGCCGTTGTAGGTAGGTTGTTCCATGTTGATGTGTTCGGATTGCGTTACGGTTTGCGTCATGATTTTTCCATCATCAGAAAGTCATGCTGCCGCCTTTGGTGAACAGCCAGGTTGCCATCGCAATGCCCGCACCCGCGCCGACAATCCACAACGACGTTTCCAGAATATCCGTCCACTGTTTGCGGCCGCCCCAGCCCTGCACGAACTGCCACAGCAGGCACAGTCCGGCCACCACACCGACAACGGCGTAGATACCCGTACGGATTTGGGTAATCATCGCCTTGCCGTCAGCGGCGAAACCGGCAGCGGACGCACCGGCTGCGGCCAGCATCATGATGGCAAACGCAACGGTTTTGACCGTTTGCCCCGTTTGTTTTTTATTGACTGCTTTCATTATTGAAACCTCTTAAAAATAGAGAAGATAAAAAAACCGGCCAAAGGCCGGAGCTGAAACCTCCGACGGCACAGGCCGTCTGAAAGTTTTAATCAGAACTCGCGGAATACGTCCCACAGCTCCGCAGGCGGAGCAGCAGGCGTATTAGCCGCAGGTTCGGAAACAGAAAGAGTTGCAGGAGCATTGGCATTGCCCATCAGATAAGTGCTGTTTTCGGATGAGCGGGCAATATCCCCGCTGTTGCGCGGTGGCGGCGAAAGTTTTGCACTGTCTGATGCTTTGACTATCCCTTGTGCGGACTGTCCTGCCTTGGCAGTCAGATTGGCTGCCGCCGACGGATTCACCGCCGGTACGCTGTAAGCCAGCATCTGGCCGGCATGGTTTTGCCGTGCGGCATTGAGGATTTTGACCACATACGGCGGTTGCCCCTTGAAATCGGCACGGAAACCGGTACGGAAATTACCGCTGTAATAACAGGAAAAGGCTTTTTGCAGATCGGTCTGTCCGTTGCCGCCCGCCCGTTTGAAGCAGTCGGCCAAAATGGCCGCGCCGGTGCGCACATTGGCGCAGGGATCGAACACCGTGCGGTAGTCCAGCCCGTAGCTTTTCAGGTTGTAACGGTTTACCTGCATCAGCCCCATACTGAAATTCCTACCCTGAGCGTGCAGCATTTTGGCCGCTTCAACCGCTTCGGCCATGCTGCGCGGCTGGCGGGGCAGCGCACCTTTCACCACGCCGATGGCATAGGGGTTGAACTGGCTTTCGACACGGGCAACGGCCTGCAGGGTATCGGGATGGACGTCTTTGCCGCACTGCTGTGCCAATTGGGAAAACAAAACCTGCTGCGAAGTGGCAGCGGGTTGGGGCTTGGCGACAGCAAGTGCCGGTATGGCGGCCAGTGCGGCCATCAATACAACTTTTACAAACATTGCTTCCATTCCTTAAATTTTGCTTTTGCAAAAAAGAAAAACGTAAAAATCCGCATGGATGTTTACGTTTTTTGTTCTTTACAGAGTTGGGGCTGATTTGTGCCTGAATGTGGCTGATTAAAACCCCATTACACTGCAAATGATAAATTTGTGCAGGCATCATTTTCAGCGTTATCAAATGGTTATGTTTTAAATAAAATAAAAGGTTAGCCTGCCGGTGCGGACTATCCACAGTACGGCCTCAAGAAACAGGCGGTTGTCTTTGGCGGTTTTACCCGGGTCGGCTTTTTTACCCGGACAAAGCGGTTCGATGGCTGCCCACTGGGCATCGGATAGGGTATATCTGGTCATATCTGTATGATACTGTGAAAAATTGAATGTCAACAGCCCCTAGGGCGTCTGAAAAAGGAAAAGGCCGTCTGAAACCCGTTTTAAGGTTTCAGACGGCCTTTTTTTATGTAAACAATTCCGTTTGTGTCTTATCAAATTTTTACAACTACCGTATAATCAGCAAAAATTAACTAAAGTAAGCATTTTCATTCGTAGCATTCGGGCAGATTTTATAGTGAGTCAACACAAAAAGATACAAGGCAGCAAGCCGCAGGTAGTACGGGGCAGGTTTTCTTGGCATTTTTAATACCGTAGAAAACCGCCCTCTTCGAGCTAAGGCGCAGCAACGCCGCAGATTTTTGTGTTGGCTCACTATACAGGCCGTCTAAAAATCCGCCCGCCTCACGACACACGAAAAGGAGAAAGCAAATGCAAGCCTGCCGTTTAAACACCATTGCCGCCTGCCTCGGCCTGCTGTTCTGCATGCCCGAAGTGTGGGCGGCCGACAGCACGCCCGCCGCCAACACCGCCGAAAGCGACAACCTCGACACCGTTACCGTCCGTGCCAAACGGCTGAGCACCGATAAAAAAGGCGAAGCGGAGCAATACAGCAAAAACGTTTCCAATGTCTATGTCGGCAAAGAATATCTGGAGCGCTACCGCATCGACGCCGCCGGCGACATCCTGAAAGGGTTGAACGGTGTTTACAATATGAACACCCGTACCGCCGGCGGCGCCATCACGCCCAATATCCGCGGCGTGGCCGGCAAAGGGCGTATCCCGGTCACCATCGACGGCACCGAGCAGACTGTGGACGTGTGGATGAACAACTACGGCGTCAGCGACCGCAACTATGTCGATCCAGCCCTGTTTCGCAGTATTGCCGTAGAAAAAAGTCCGGCGATGACGCGTGGGGTCAAATCCGGTGTCGGCGGCTCGGTGAGCATCCGCACCATCGAACCGTCAGATGTAGTGCCGGAAGGGCAGAAATGGGCAGTCGGTTTCCGTACCGAATTTGCCGACAACACCATACGCCCGCAATACACCCTTAACCAATATATCGGCAAAGACTACCGCACCATCGGCGGTGCCACCGCCGATGGTGCGGGCGGCGGCTTTGATCCGTGGACCAAGGAAGTCAGCGGTTACGGCGTTATTCTCGACGGCGCCCTCAACCTCAGAAGCAAGGGCCGTTTTAAAGACGACCGCACACATATGGCGGTAGCGGCATTCAAAACCGATTTAACCGACGGCCTGGCCGCCTACAGCTACCGCAACAAAGGCAATTACATCTCGGGGAAAAAAGGTGAATCGGGCTACCTAAATAATCCACTCAACGACTTGCAGCGCTGCTACGACAATGGCGGCAAAACCACAGACTGCCGCCCCAAAGCCGCCTTTATCCCCAATATGGCACGGCTGTTTCCCGGCGGCAAAGAAGTGATCGGCAGCAATACCGAAACCAAGACCCTGCTGCTGAAAAACAACTGGTATCTGCCCGACAAGCAAAAAATCGGCCTGCAGTATATGCGCACCAATGTGCGCTTCGGCGAGCTCAACCCCTTCCATACCATGCTGTCCTTGGGCAATTACGAATACAACCAAGATAATCCCAAATACCGCAAACAGCCGCCTTCGCAAGTACCCGGTATGGATTCCACCATCCGCAGCGATACCCAGAAAATCAGCTACGAATGGAAACCCCAAGGCAATTCCTGGGTCAATCTGCAGGCCGATGTGTGGCGGGTAAAAACCCGCAGCCGCCGCCACCAGTCCGGCGGTCCGGCATTGATGGTGGGCTTTCCCGATATCAGCCACGACTATTGGCATTGGTGCATCAACCGCAAGCAGCAGCCGCTTGGTACTGATAATAATTGCGAACAGTTGATAAACATGGGTTATTTCACCCCCAACAGCAAATTGCAAGACTTTCTCGATAATGATGCCAATAGCGGGCTTCCACCCGAAGCGCGCCGCATCCAATCCGGTGCCCTGCAGAAAACCGAAGTCACCCGCACCGGTTTCAATATCAGCAACCGTTTTACCCTAAGCAACAGCTTGGGCATGGTGGTGGCCGCCGACTATCAGCGCGAAAAGCTGGACGAATATACCCGCATTATCAATTCCGATGATCTGTTCAATCTGTACGGCATGGTCACCTCGCTGGGCGCCATGGCCGGGCCGCGTAGCGCCCACCGCAGCGAATGGGGCGTTAATCTTGGTTTCGACTGGCATCCCACTTCCCGTTTGAACGTCCAAGCCGGCATCCGCTACCACCGCTTCCGCGGTGTGGACGATATGCTGCGCCGCGAGCGCCGCAACCGCAACGAACGCTACGCATTCGGTGGTGCCTCAGCCCGCAGCACCCATTCCAGCTCGTTTATTACCGGCGTACGCCTGCCCTATTGGGAGCTGATGGACAAAACCGCCAGCGATGCCTGGCGCCAAGTAGTGGCGACCGACGACCGTCTCACTCAGGCACGGGCGGACTTTTTAAACTGGTACCGCAAAAACCGCGATCCCAATGCCCAAAACTGGCATGAAGGCAAGAACGAGCCCGAATACCGGCAGTATGTGCAGCCGCTAGAAGATCGCTTGAATAATCTGAAACAATCCTTTACCGCCAATCACGGCTTGCAAGAAGATATCGTGCGCGGTGTCAAAGCCAGCGGCGACAACTGTATCCACGATCACGAATGCGCCTATTACCGCGTACGCCGGCGCGATGTAATGATGCACAACGGTAAGCTGGTGCCGGACGGTGATCTGCCTTTCAGCCAAGCGATGTTTGAGCAGCGCACCAACAATCCGCAGGGTCTGCAGGGCAGTTTTTACAGTTACCTGCCGGGCGGCCGCCATCCCACCGATGCTGTTCCTCTGAACTTAAAAGATATTGGTACATGCGGTTCCGGGGAACCGAGCAATGCCTGCCATCTGACCGAAAAGATTACCGATGCCGAAAGGTGGCGCGAGCCGCCGGAAATGCGCGAATCGGCCTGGGCGCCGATGCTGGCAATCAGCTACGACTTAACCGACAAATCGCGCCTGTTTTTGCGCTACGCCCAAATGACCCGCTTCCCCAGCCTGTATGAAATGAGCGCACACGATGTGGCTGTTCTGGGCAATATCCCCCGCCCCGAATACGACGTCAAACCTGAGCGCAGCCGCAGCTGGGAAGTCGGCTACAGCTTTAATTTCGCCCCCTACTGGAGCCGGCTGCGCGAAGGCGATGTGCGCCTGACCTATTTCAACAACTCGATTAAAAACGTGCTCGACAATACCGACGACAAGCGCATCACCCAGTACGACCGCAAAAACACCACCGGCATCGAATTCCAAAGCCGCGCCGATATCGGCCGTATTTTCGCCTCACTGGGTATGACCTACCGGCTGAAACAGGAAGTGTGCGATTCCAGCTTCGCTTTCAGCGCCGACCTTTACCGCCGCCGCATACCCGACTGCATCGAAGGCGGCTTCGGCGCCACCCGCTTTTACCAGGCCATGCAGCCCAAATACTCGGTCAACTTCGATGCCGGCGTGCGCCTGTTTGGCGAAAAGCTGGAGCTGGGCTTGCGCACCATCTACCACAGCGGCATCAATACCAAGCAGTACGACCGTCTGCTGGAACAGGGTTTGGACAAGGTCTATACCAGCACCGGCCAGCCCTACCACTGGCGTCCGGTTCTGCTGGCCGACCTGTACGGCCGTTACCGCTTCGGCAAAAACATGAGCGTCAATTTCAGCCTGACCAATCTGAGCAACCGCTACTATCTCGACCCGATGTCCAACGTGCCCGCTCCCGGCCCCGGCCGTACCTTTAGCATCGGCATTCAGGGCAAGTTTTAAGTCTTGCGGTTTTCAGACGGCCTGAAAACCGCCAATCCGCAGCAAACACCAAAGGAGTTTGACGATGAACCACGATTTGTTCCCCCGCTTCGCCCCGCGCCTGCTGCCGGTGCTGCTTGCCCTCGGTCTGTTGGCCGCCTGCAGCAGCAGCGGCGGCGGTGATGACGAATGGCACCGCCGCTTCGGCAATACCCTTGTGCCGCAAACCGCCCCGCTGCAGCAGCGGCTGGATGCGCTGCATGCCGGCACCATGGTAGAGGGCTTTTCCGACCAGGAATTAAAAGACGGCCTGCTGCCACGCTATTTCGGCCGCCAGCCCGGCATTCCTATCGAAACGCCCGAGCTGGATTCTTATGGAAAGCATAATGCTTATAATGAATTAAATACTGGTTATCAGGAAGCCTGGCAAAATCCGGTCGGCCGGCTGACACCGCGCAATACCGGTCAGGCCTACAATGCTGTCCTGCAAAACGGCGAATTGCATATCGGCCACCATCTGAGCCCCTTGGAAGATATCGACAGTGTTACCACCACTTCGCCGATTTCGCCGCATAATCTGACTGGCTCGCAGGTATGGAATAAAAACGGCCTTGTGGCATCCCAAGGTGAAACGGTCAAAATCATCAACCATATGGGCAATCAAGCGGAGAGGCATCCCAGCTATCGCAATGTGTACGATATTTGGGCTGGTGTCTTCGATAAATCAGCCTACGACTACTATCGTATTGACCACAATAATATCTATTTATTAATGCAGAACGAATCGGGTGTCCACGACAATGTTGACGGCAAGGTGAGATGGCAGGTTGATATCCGTGGCAAAGGTTATGACGATGTAAGCCGCACGCTGACCGAGTACGACAAAACACATAACAATATCTATCTCAACCGTGCCGGCGAATGGGCGCGGCAAATCAGTGTCAGCCAAGATACGCCGGTATCGGCTGCCGATGCCGGCAGCCGCACCGATGTGGTCGATGCTGCCGGAAAACCGGTTGCCAAAGACGCGCAAGGCCGCTATCTGCTGGCCAAAGGCGAATATGCCCTGATCCAACAAACTAACGGCCGCCTGCGTATTGAGCCGTGGAACGAAGCCAATTTCACCTATTTCAGCGGCAAAAACGGTGACCATGCCGGCTATTCGGTCTTTGCCGGTATTGAGAATGCGGCCGGCGAGGGCGCCTTTGCCGACAAGCGCGTGATTGCCAATTTGTTTTCCGCCACCCAACACGAAACCGATCTCGAACATCGCGCCCTGCACAGCTACGATATTGGCCGCGCCGGCGGCTACAACCAGGCCTATCTCTCGCTCTATACCTGGCAGCTTAAAGACACCGAGGGCAATTATCCCGCCGCCGGTGCGCCCTACAACATCGGTGTATTTAACCGCGTGCCCAACAATGAATTTACTTATCAACAGCGCTATGGTGTCGAAGGCGAAAAACTGGACGTTTCCTACCACGGCGTGGCTTATTCCAGCCGCGACGGCAAACAGGACGGCGTACTGGATATGAGTGCCCACTTTAAAAACCAGGTTGCCCCGGGCGAACGGGAAAGCCTGCGCCGTGACGCCGGTAGAACCTACGGCGCCATCGATTACACCGACTTCAGCTATGAAGGCAAGATTACAGGCCGCCGCCACGACGGCGGGCGCGACATTTATTTTGCCAGCGGTAATGTGCGCACTAGCGACGGCAGTATGCCCGAGCACCGCGGACAAAGCATAGGTTTGCTGTCGGCTACAGAAATGGGCAAAATTACCGGCAACGACAAAACCACCGTCTGGATGCAGGGCGATACCGCCAAAGGCGAAGACAAAGTGGTTTACGGCAGTGGCAGACTCACCTTTGCCGGCCCGCATGCGGAAGAAGTCGGCGGCATGATCAATATCACCACCCACGAAGGGCCGAACAATATCGGCTTTATCGGCAAACGCCGGTAGCCCGCCTCGGCCTTTCAGGCTGCCTGCAACAGGCCGTCTGAAAGGCTTTTCCCATTTCAAACACCCGATCGGACACCCGATGCCGTTTTCCCGCAAACTGCCGCTGATGCTGCTGGCGCTGGCTGCTGCCGCAGCAGGCGAAACCGTCACACTGCCGGCCGATGCCGCCGATTACGAAGCCGAACGCCACATCCCGCAGCAGGAGCCGCAATACCGGCTCGGCGGCGAGACGTTTGCCCGCCCCGGCAATGCAGAAACAAACGCCGCACCGGCAACAGACGCCGCCGCACCGTATCCCAGCCCGCAGATGACCGAGCAGCTGCTCAATCGGGCACTGCTGCTGCGCCGCTATGACGATATCCCGCCCCTGCTGGCCGCCTACCGCAACTGGCCGCAGGCCGATCCCGTTTTAACCGCTTTCGCCCAAGGTGCGCTTTACCGCCATCAGGGGCGGCACGGCAAAGCGGCCGCACTCTACCGCGACATCCTCAAACAACATCCGCAGCTGCAGACCGTGCGGCTGGATCTGGCCGCCATGCTGCACGAAGACAAACAGCTGCGCGACTCCGCCGCCGAATTTGCCCGCACCGTCGAACAGGGTCTGCCCGACGACGTAATGCCGCGCATCCGTGCCTATCTGCATGAAAACAAGCAGCAGCAGGCCTGGCAGTTTTCCGCCACACTCGCCTATACCGCCGATAAAAACGTCAACAACGTCTCGGCCGAAGAAATCATCTATGTGCCGCAGCTGCCCGGCCTGCCGCTGCGCAAAAACCCCGAATACCTGCCGCAGCAGGCGCACGGTTTCGAATACGGTTTGGCCGCCGCACGCGATCTCAATCTGGGCGGACACCATTACCTGCACTTGGGCGCCGACTGGCGCGGCGTCAGCTACTGGGACAACCACCGCTTCGACGATGCCGCGCTGCGGCTGAACACAGGCTACCGCCACCGCAGCCTGCGTGGCGAATACTCGCTGATTCCCTTTGCCGAAAAACGCCGCTACGGCGGCGAAGCCTACTACAAGCGCTACGGCGCCGAACTGGCCGCTTCGCGCTGGTTCGGCCGCCGCTGGCAGCTTTCCGCCCATCTCTCCCGCGCCCGAAAAAACTACGATGCCGGCTTTAAGGGACGGGAAACCGGCGGCGGCGGCGGCTTCAGCTATCTGGCCGGTAGCAGCGGCTATTTCTTCGGCGGTCTGTACGCCTCGCGCGAACAATACGGCTATGGCTACCGCAGCGGCAGCCGCCGTTTCGGCGGCTATGCCGGCTGGGGCAAACAATGGAATTTTGGTTTGGGCAGCCGCATTTCCGTCAGCCGCTATAGCGAACGCTACGACGACCGCCACTATATCTACACCGACCGCCGCCGCACCGACCACACTACCGGTCTGAATCTGACCCTGTGGCACAAGCGTCTGCAGTGGCGCGGCATCACCCCGAAGCTGAACTGGCGCCACACCCGCACCGACAGCAATATCGGTGCACTCTACGGCTACCGCAAAAACCGCCTGTTTGTCAGCTTGGAAAAAGCTTTTTAAAAGCGGCTGCCAACCCGGTTTCCCCAAGCCCGCTGCCGATTGCCAATACAGGCAAAGGCCGTCTGAAAACCTCTTTTATAGTGAGCCAAAATAAAAAATCTACAGCGTTGCTGCGCCTTGCCGTACTACTTGTACTGTCTGCGGCTTGCTGCCTTGTATCTTTTTTATTTTGACTCGCTATATGGTTTTTCAGACGGCCTTTTTCAGATTTTCAGACGGCCTAAATATCCACTTCGGCGGTATCGCCCTCGCGCTCCATCCAGGCGCGGCGGGCGGCGGCTTCGCCTTTGCCCATGAGCTTAACGAAGATGTCGTAGGTTTCTTCGCCTGCGCCCTCGGGGATTTCGACGCGCAGCAGGCGGCGGGTGTCGGGGTGCATGGTGGTGTCTTTGAGCTGGTCGGGGTTCATTTCGCCCAAGCCTTTGAAGCGGCTGATGGAGTATTTGGACTCGGGTACGCCTTCTTTTTGCAGGCGTTCCAAGATGCCGTCGAGTTCGCCTTGGTCGAGCGCGTAGAATTTGCGCGCGGGTTTGCTTTTGCCCTGAGCATTGACATCCACGCGGAACAGCGGCGGCTGGGCAACATAGATGTGGCCGTGGCGGATCAGGGCGGGGAAATGGCGGTAAAACAGGGTGAGCAGCAGCACTTGGATGTGCGAGCCGTCCACATCGGCATCCGACAAAATGGCGATTTTGCCGTAGCGCAGGCCGGATAGGTCGGGGGCGTCGTTTTTGCCGTGGGGGTCGACACCGATGGCGACGGCGATGTCGTGGATTTCGGCGTTGGCAAACAGCTGGTCGGGGTGGATTTCAAAGCTGTTGAGCACTTTGCCGCGCAGCGGCAGGATGGCTTGGGTGGCTTTGTCGCGCGCAAGTTTGGCTGAGCCGCCGGCGGAGTCGCCCTCCACCAAAAACAGCTCGTTTTCGCGGATGTCTTCGCTTTCGCAGTCGGTGAGTTTGCCGGGCAACACGGCCACGCCGCTGCCTTTTTTCTTTTCGATTTTTTTTACCGAGCGCATCCGCGCCTGCGCCTGGCGGATGGCCAGTTCGGCGATTTTTTTGCCGTATTCGACGTTTTGGTTGAGCCACAATTCGAGCGGGTCGCCCGATACGGCGGCGACGAGTTTGAGCGCGTCGCGGTTGGTGAGTTTGTCTTTGGTTTGGCCTTGGAACTGCGGGTCGAGCACGCGGGCGGAAAGCACAAACGCCACTTTGCCGAACACGTCGTCGCTCTGCACTTTCACGCCGCGCGGCAGCAAATTGTGCAGGTTGATGAAGTTGTTCACGGCTTGGAACACGGCCTGTTTCAGCCCTGCTTCGTGCGTGCCGCCCAGCGGGGTGGGAATCAGGTTGACATAGCTTTCATTGGCGCACGAGCCTTCTTCCAGCCATGTGAGCGCGAAGGCCGCGCCCTCGCCTGCGCTGAAATCGCCGCTTTGGCCGTCTGAAAGATAGTTGGCGCAGGCAAACAGCGGCACGGCTTCCTGCGCGTCGCTGATGAGGTCGGTGAGGTAGCTTTTGAGGCCGTCGGGGTAGTGCCAGGTCTGCGTGTGCGGCGCGTCTTCGCCTTTTACGGGGCGTGTGAGCGATACGGTTACGCCCGGCAGCAATACGGCTTTGGCGCGCAACAGGCGTTCGAGTTCGGCGATGCTGTAATTCGGGCTTTCAAAGTATTTACCGTCCGGCCACACGCGCACTTCCGTACCGCTGTCTTTCACGGCGCATTTGCCCGTTTCGTGCAGCGGCTCAATCACATCGCCGCCGGAGAACACGATGCGGTGGATTCTGCCCTCGCGTTTGACCGTTACTTCCAAGCGGGTGGACAGCGCGTTGGTTACGGATACGCCCACGCCATGCAGGCCGCCGGAAAAGGCATAGGCGCCCTCGCCGCTTTTCTTGTTGAACTTGCCGCCTGCGTGCAGCTGCGTGAACACGAGTTCGACCACGGGCAGGCCTTCGGTGGGGTGGATGCCGGTGGGAATGCCGCGCCCGTTGTCGCGCACCGACAGCGAGCCGTCGGCGTGGATTTGTACGTCGATGCGGTCGGCAAAGCCGCCGAGGGCTTCGTCGGCGGCGTTGTCGATGACTTCTTGGCAGATATGCGTGGGGCTGTCGGTGCGGGTGTACATACCCGGGCGTTCTTTAACCGGCTCCAAGCCTTTGAGTACGGTGATGCTGGATTCGCTGTATTGGCTGCGTTGGTTCATGGCGGCGTGCGTGTGGCAAAAACGGCGCGCATTTTAACAGAAAGGCCGTCTGAAAAAGCTTTCAGACGGCCTTTGTGCCGCTGAGGCAGGATGTACCGCCCCGCAATGCACGCGGTTTCGTTTTGCTGCAAACCGCAGGCAGACCGTGCGGACATCCAAAGCAAAAGGCCGTCTGAAAGCGGGGTTGCAACAAAGTGAAAACCGGTTGCCCGTTGTTTCAGACGGCCTACCGTTTATTCCCGAGGCTAATATACTTATTGATTCTAATTATTGAAATCACGGTTGCTTGGATGTAAACTCCTATAAATTTCTTTTTTCGTCAAATTGTAAGGAGATTCAGATGAGCATCAAACCCCTTTCCCTGCTCGTTGCCGCCGCACTCTTGTCCGCCTATGCCCGTGCGGCAGACGAAACCCCGACCGCCAATCCGCAACCTTCCGCCGAAACAGTTGATGCGCGCGACAGCGTCAGCGCCGTCGTCGTCCGCGCCAACCGCAACACCCCGCGCCAAAGCAGCGACAACTACACAGTCAAAGGCAGCACCTCCGCTACCAAACTCGATTTGAAACTCAAAGAAACCCCGCAGAGCATCACTGTCCTCACCCAGCAGCAGATGCAGGATCAGAACCTGCGTAACCTCAACGACATCCTGGAAGAAACCCCCGGCATCACCGTGCTTCACGATTCCGTTCCGGGCGTCAGCGACTCCGAATACTATTCGCGCGGCTTCCCCGTCAACAACTACCAGCTCGACGGCGTAATAGTTAACCGCGACATGCTCGGCAACCGCACCATGCAGGACAGCTTTCTCTACGACCGTATCGAAGTCGTGCGCGGCTCGACCGGGCTGACAACAGGCGCAGGTGATCCTGCCGCCAGCATTAATTTCGTGCGCAAACGCCCGTCGGCCGAAAAAGCGGGCGCGCTCAACCTCAAATACGGCTCATGGGGCGACAAGCGCATCGAATTTGATTACGGCGGCGCACTCAACCAATCGAAAACCCTCAAAGGCCGCTTCGTTGCCACCATGGGGCACGGCGGCAGCTTTCTCGACCGCGTGAAACAACGCTCGCACGCCGTATACGGCGTGCTCGAATGGTCGCCCGACGACAAAAATTTCCTCACCTTCGGCCACCGCCACCAATACCAAATCGTACGCGGGGCGCCGCGCAAAGGCGTTTCCCGCTATTCGCGCGTTATGCTCGGACGCGATCCGAATACTCTTGAAGAAATTCAAAAATGGATTGATGAGCGCGATACCCCGCCGAGCTTCAACAACGGTGCGAATTGGGCGTTTGACAAACAGCAGACCGAAAATTCCTTTATCGAATACAAACACTTCTTCACACCGAATTTCTCCCTGCAAGCCGCCTACAACCGCACCCGCTACCAAACCAAATTTCTCTACGGCGACATCGGCACGCTGGGCTATGCGCCCGCATACAATGCCGCCACCTACGAATGGGGCAGAGGCAACCACAGGTTTGACGGCGAAGCCTTGGATATATTTGCCGACGGCAAATTCAAACTGTTCGATCAGGAGCAGCAGGTTATCGTCGGCATCAGCGGCGAACGTGTCACCGCCCGCGGAGGATACTATCCAAGCGAAGCGACCGAAGATTTGGATATCAGAAACATCAAACCCGACGGCATTAGTCTGAGGGGTAACTATTACACCAATAACAGATACCTTGTTAGAGCCATGCCCCTCGACTACTGGAATAACGGCGATTTCCCCATGATGGCGTGGAGCCCGCTTTCTTATTTTGCCCCCGTCGGCCCCGAAGAAACCCAAAGCGGCGGCTTGAAAAGCAAAGTCCGACAGTTCGGCCCTTATTTCTCCCTCAAATTAAAACCGCATAAAAAAATTACTGCCGTTTTGGGCGGCCGCTGGCTGAATTGGAAAAGGCAGGGCGGTTCGGAATGGACTGACCTTAACAAACTGATTACACACAAAATGAAGGATCTAAATACAAAACCGGCGGACGAAATATATGAATACCCCATCAGCAGCGCATCTTTCCGCAAATTCGTTCCCTACGGAGGCCTGATCGTCGACATTACTCCTTCATTCACCGCCTATGCCAGCTATACAGGCATCGCCAAACGCAACGATGTGTTTGGCGTATCCTATTTCAAACGCCAGCCTAAAGGCGGCGGCGACTTCCCGCCGATTACCGGCAACTCGAAAGAATTCGGCATCAAAGGCGGCCTGTTTGACGACAGGCTGAATTTCTCCCTCGCCTATTTCACCATGACGCAAAACGGCTACCCTACTTTCGAGCCGATCGGCTGGGGGCCTTGCGAACGCGACCCCGCCACCGGCGAATGCATCAACCGTCCGCTGGAATACGGCATCACCAAAGGCTACAAAAGCAGCGGCTTCGACATCAATATCGCCGGGAAAATCACCCCGAAATGGCTGATGCAGGCGGGTTTTGTCAAATTAAAAATGAGAAATCCCTTTGACGACCAACCTTCCTTCAACGATACGGGAGACGACCTTAACCTTGATTACGGGGAAAGCTATTCTGCCCCCGACAAAACCTTTAAATTTTTTACCCGTTACGATTTCACTCCCAAATTCAGCGCGGGCATCGGCATGAGATGGAACAGCGGCGTCAAACCCAGACCTTGGGCGCATACGGCATGGAAGATCGGTGTAGCGGACAAACCACGTGAGATGTGGCAGCCGTCTTACTCCGTGTGGAATGCCATGGCCTCTTACAAAATCAACAAGAATGCAGCAGTAGCCGTCAATATCGGTAACCTGTTCAACAAACGCTACTACACCAATGCCCGCAGCAACTTCTACGGCAAACCGCGCAATATCGCCGTGGCGCTGAAAATGAAATGGTAGGCCGCCTGAAACTTTTTTTGCAAATGCCGCAAATTCAAAAATTTTGATAATTTACATTATTTGCACTTGTATTTAATTACCAAAACGCTTAATATCCGCCTGACAATCATTTTCCCAAAGCCGCCGTAACTTTGCGGCAGACAACAAAAAAGCGGCCTTGCCGCATATTTCAGACACAAACCGCCATCATGGATTTTTCCGCAGTGATGCAGGAAAAAAACCGACCCGCCGCTGACTGATTTGACCATTGCGAAAGCGGCGGATCGGCAAACCCGGATACGCATCCGCGTATCTTTTTAACCTTCGATCTATATGAAAGGAAGTATATCATGATGCGAGTTTCATCCATAAAAGCAGCCCTGCTGCTGGCCGGTTTGGCTGCCGCCCAATCCGCTTTTGCCGTGGACTGGAAGGTCAACCTCAACAGCCATTCGCCCTACGATAAATCCGTCGACGGCGTTTATGCGGGTTCGTTTACCTATGGCGGGCAAACCTACGGCCCTTCCACAGCCGTACAACCGCCTAACGGCCCTGCAGTCACCCAACACACCGTTGATCTCGGCAAATTTGCTGCCTACAAAATCCATAATGCTGCTCCTATCAAAGCGCAGGACAACGACAAAACCAAGCTCGGCAATAACGGTTCGGCAGGCAATTATTCCAATGTGGTCTACCGCATCTACCGTCAAAGATACTCGGGTGTTATCGCCAATGTCACCAAGCTGAAAACCGACGGTACCAAATACAAAAACCGCAATTTCGTCAAACACATTGTCGGCGACAACACCAAACTGTCAGCCCTGCCCAGATCGGGACGCTTCAATTATCGCGGCGTAGCCTTTACCAACTTCCCCGAAGGCCAATTCAACTATCAGATTGATTTGGCAAGCAAACGCGGCAAAGGCAGCTTCACCCTGAACAACCTCCTAGTACCCGCCGCCTGGATTGCCCAAGATACCAGCGGCAAATTGGCCGACAAAAAAGACGGTCAAAACAAATTCATCAATATTGCAGGCACATTGCGCGAAGCACCGATTGTCGCCAACCGCAACGGTACGCTGGGCGTAACCGACGGCAAGGTGGATGTGCGCGGCACAGCCAACACCACACAGGGTAATGCGTCAATTAACAAGGCCGATTCCGCCCAAGCAGCTTATGAGTTGGTTGCCAAAAATCATAAAGCAAATGAATACGGCAACCTCAATCCGCGCTACACCCTCAACGTCTACGGCCCCAGAGGCGAAGAAGTGGCGGGCTTCGTCAACGGCCTACCCGACCGCATCGGCGGCGTGGCCATTATCGGCAAACGCTGACTTTGCACATCCAAGGCGGGTTGCGGCGCGCAATCCGCTTTTTTCACGCCCGTATTTCAGACGGCCTCTGTTTCAGACGGCCTTTTCCGTCAGGCCGTCTGAAACATTCCGGCACTCTGTGCAAACCATTCCTCTGCAAACATTCCCGGGGATTCCCATGTATCGGACACACATCCGCCCGCTCAGCCTTTCCCTCCTCCTGCTGCTGACACAGCAAACCGCCTTGGCCGACGATCCGTCAGCCAAAACAAGCATCCGCGACGATTTCGGTATTTTCCGCGACGTGGGCGGCGATATCGGCGATCGGCAGCAGCAGATCGAGCGCAACGACAGCCTGCGCAGAAAAAATACCGACGGCGCACAGGAAGACGACACGCCTGATTTAAGCGACGAAGATTTGAAAAAAAATCCCGAAATCGCCAACCACATCCTGAACACCGCCATGCTGCGCGAAGACTGGGACACGCTGGAACACATCATGGGTTTCTACCGCGACATTCCCGGCCACGATCCCGTTATGTACGATTTTGTTCAAGGCGCGCTTTGGCGCGCTCAGGGCAAGCACGGCAAAGCCATCAAAACCTATCGCAAAATCTTGGACAAACAGCCCGATTTGAGCTATGTCCGCCTCGATTTGGCAGGCATGCTGTTTGAAAACCGTGCCTATCGGGATGCGGCAAAAGAGTTCGGGCAGGTAAAAAAGGAAGACATCGAACCGGAAGCCGCCGCACAAGCCGACGCCTATTTGCAGGCCGTGAAACAGGCCAATCCGTGGCAGTTCAAACTGCGCGGCGGCCTGCAATACAGCAGCAACACCAACAACGCCACCTCCAACGACTACTTCCTGTGGCCGTTTGCCGTTATCGACGGCGTAACCTATTACTACAAACTGCCGCGCGATCCCGAAAGCCTGCCCCGTTCCGGCCATGGCTACAGCTACGGTGCGCAACTGCAAAAAGACTTTAACCTCTCGGGCAACCACAACATCGGCTTCAACATCGAAGCCGACGGCGTGCATTATCCGGGCCGGCACGAAGATAACGAGTTTTCCCTCTCGGCAGACGCGGGCTACAAATACCAAAACCTGAACAACACCTTCACCCTCACCCCGCTTGTCTCCGCCTCATGGCTCGGCGGCAGACCGTACAGCCGCAGCATCGGCGCGGCAGCATCCGTCAGCCGCTGGGTCACGCCCCGCCTGCAACTCTCGGGCTCGTATTCCGCGCTGCGCAGAAAATACCGCGACGAGCGTTACGAAGGCTACGACAGCACCGCCAACAGCCTCTCCCTATCTTCCGTCTACGCCCTGACGGGCAACTGGTTTGTTTTCGGCGGCGCAGCCGTACAGCGCGAAAACACCCGCGACAAAGAAGAAACCTCCACCCGCCGTTCGCTCAGCCTCGGCACACTCTACCGCTTCGACAACGGTATCAACTTCCGCATCGGCGGCCGCCACGTCTCCCGACGCTTCGCCAACCCCGCCACCCTCTACGGCGGCGACATCCGCCGCGACAAAGAAATTTATGCCGATGCCTCGGTTTGGAAAGAAAAATGGCTGCCCGGCGGCATCACACCCAAGCTGGAATTTTCCTATCTCAAAGTCAAAAGCAATATCTACGCCTTCCCCCGCAACAAAAAACAGGTATTGCTGACTCTGGAAAAAGAATTCTGATTCGGCACCCGCCCGCCGCAAAGGCCGTCTGAAAAGCAGTTTGAGGCTTTCAGACGGCCTTTACGGTCCCGGTAGAGTGTGTTGCGCAGCAACGCACGCGGTTTGCGGCTTTGAGGGGAAGCACGCAGGCATACAGAGGCCGTCTAAAACTCCAATCCGAGGTTTCAGACGGCCTTTTTCAGACGGCCTCCTGCCGCGCAGACACGTTTACACCGCCGAATCCGCCCGCTCGCCGGTGCGGATGCGCACGGCTTCTTCGACGGGGATGATGAAGATTTTGCCGTCGCCGATTTTGCCGGAGCGGGCGGTTTCGATAATCACGTCCACCGCCTGGTCGACCTGCTCATCGCGCAACACCAGCTCGATTTTCACCTTGGGCAGGAAATCGACGGCGTATTCCGCGCCGCGGTAAACCTCGGTGTGGCCTTTCTGGCGGCCGAAACCTTTGACCTCGGTAACGGTCATGCCGGTGATGCCGATGTCGGTGAGCGCCTCGCGCACGTCGTCGAGTTTGAAGGGTTTGATGATGGCTTCGATTTTTTTCATGGGAACACCTGTCGGGTCGGACTTTCAGACGGCCTTATCTCCTGCAAAGGCCGTCTGAAAGCGGGGTTTGAAAGGCGGCGAAAGTAACACAAAGCCACATGCGCTTCAATCGGCGGCGCGATCGGAAAAGCTGCCGACAAAACCGTGCGGCGGCATCCGGCCGATTGTCTGCACTTTTACCGTCCGCACCGCCCACGCAGCGCCGCGCCCGTCGTATAATGCGCGCCTTTTCCAACTCCGTTTTGAAGAGCCCACCCATGTCCGTCGTTCTCCCTCTGCGCGGCTCCCGCGCCCTTTCCGATTTCCGTGTTGAAAAACTGCTGCAAAAGGCCGCTGCGCTGGGTTTGCCGGCGGCTCAGTTGTCCAGCGAATTTTGGTATTTTGCCGCGTCCGACGCGCCTTTGGCGGCGGATGATGCGGCGAAACTCGAAGCCTTGATCGACGCGCAGAGCGTGGCCGCGCCGCAGCTTTCAGACGGCCTGAATCTGTTTTTGGTTACGCCGCGTTTGGGCACGGTGTCGCCGTGGGCATCGAAGGCGACGGACATCGCGCACAACTGCGGCCTGTCGCAGATTACCCGCATCGAGCGCGGCATGGCGGTGTGGGTGTCGGGCCGTCTGAACGAAGACGAAAAACGCGCGTGGGCGTCGCTGCTGCACGACCGCATGACCGAGTCGGTATTGCCCGATTTTCAGGCTGCCGAAAAGCTGTTTGCCCATCCCGAGGCGCAGACTTTTTCTACGGTAAACGTATTGGGCGGCGGCCGCGATGCGCTGGTCAAAGCCAATACCGAGCTGGGCTTGGCGCTCTCACCCGACGAGATTGATTATCTGGTGGAAAACTATCGCGCGTTAAACCGCAATCCGTCGGATGTCGAACTGATGATGTTCGCGCAGGCCAACTCGGAGCATTGCCGCCACAAAATTTTCAACGCCGATTTCGTGTTAAACGGGCAGGCGCAGGAGAAATCCCTGTTCCGCATGATCCGCGACACCCACGAGGCGCACCCCGAAGGCACGGTGGTGGCCTATAAAGACAATGCGTCGATTATCGAGGGCGCGAAAATCAAGCGTTTTTATCCGCACGCGGCGGAAAATCAGGGCTACCGTTTCGCCGAAGAAGACACGCACATTCTGATGAAAGTGGAAACCCACAACCATCCCACCGCCATCGCGCCTTTTGCGGGCGCGGCCACCGGCGCGGGCGGCGAAATCCGCGATGAGGGCGCAACCGGTCGCGGCGCGCGGCCGAAAGCGGGTTTGACCGGCTTTACCGTGTCCAACCTCAATATCCCGGGCTTTGCGCAGCCGTGGGAGCAGCCCTACGGCAAGCCCGGCCATCTGGCTTCTGCGCTCGATATTATGATCGACGGCCCCATCGGCGGCGCGGCATTTAACAACGAGTTCGGCCGCCCCAATCTTTTGGGCTATTTCCGCACTTTTGAAGAGCGTTTCGACGGCCAAGTACGCGGCTACCACAAGCCGATTATGATTGCCGGCGGCTTGGGCAATATCCAAGCGCAGCAGACGCATAAAAACGAAATCCCCGAAGGCGCGTTGTTAATCCAACTCGGCGGCCCGGGGATGCTGATTGGCTTGGGCGGCGGCGCGGCTTCTTCGATGGACACCGGCAGCAACGATTCCAGCCTGGATTTCAACTCGGTACAGCGCGGCAACCCCGAAATCGAACGCCGCGCGCAGGAAGTGATCGACCGCTGCTGGCAGCTGGGCGACGCCAATCCGATTATCGCCATTCACGACGTAGGCGCGGGCGGCTTGTCCAACGCCTTCCCCGAATTGGTGAACGACGCAGGGCGCGGCGCGGTGTTCAAGCTGCGCGACGTGCCGCTGGAAGAACACGGCTTAACCCCGCTGCAAATCTGGTGCAACGAAGCGCAGGAGCGTTATGTGTTGTCGGTGTTGCCGGAAAATCTCGACACCTTCTCTGCTCTGTGCGAGCGCGAACGCTGCCCGTTTGCCGTAGTCGGCACGGCCACCGACGACGGCCACTTGCAGGTGCACGACGATTTGTACGGCGACAATCCGGTCGATCTGCCACTGAACGTATTGCTCGGCAAACCGCCCAAAACCACCCGCCGCGACGAGACCGTAAGGCCGTCTGAAAACACGAAAACAGGTTTTTCAGGCTGCCAAATCGATTTGAAAGAAGCTGCCTACCGCGTGTTGCGCCTGCCTGCCGTGGCCGCCAAAAACTTCCTGATTACCATCGGCGACCGCAGCGTCGGCGGCCTGACCGCGCGCGACCAGATGGTCGGCCGCTATCAAACGCCGGTGGCCGACTGCGCCGTAACCATGATGGGCTTTGACACCTGTCGCGGCGAAGCGATGGCGATGGGCGAAAAACCCGCCGTCGCCCTGTTTGACGCACCCGCCTCGGGCAGAATGTGCATCGGCGAAGCCATCACCAACCTGGCGGCGGTAAACATCGGCGACATCGGCAACATCAAACTCTCCGCCAACTGGATGGCCGCCTGCGGCAATGCGGGTGAAGACGAAAAACTCTACCGCACCGTCGCCGCCGTGTCCGAAACCTGCCAAGACTTGGGCATCAGCATTCCTGTGGGCAAAGACTCGCTGTCGATGAAAACCGTGTGGCAGGAAAACGGCGCGCAAAAATCCGTCACCTCGCCGCTGTCGCTGGTGATTACCGGCTTCGCGCCGGTGGCCGACGTGCGCAAAACCGTTACCCCCGAATTGAAAAACGTGGCCGACAGCGTATTGCTGTTTGTCGATTTGGGCTTTGGCAAAGCACGCATGGGCGGCTCGGCGCTGGCGCAGGTGTACAACGAAACCGGCGGCGAAGCGCCCGACATCGACGCAGGCAGCCTGAAAGCGTTTTACGATGTGATGCAGAAGCTGGTGGCCGAAAACAAGCTCTTGGCCTACCACGACCGCAGCGACGGTGGTTTGTTTGCCACGCTGGCGGAAATGGCGTTTGCGGCACGTTGCGGCTTGGATATAGATTTAAATTTATTGCTTGCACAAACATTTATTACCAACCATACCGCTCTGTCTCAATCATTGCGGACTGAAGAGGTAAAAGCGTTGGCTGAATGGCAAGAAACCATTGCCCGCACATTATTTAATGAAGAGTTGGGTGCTGTTATCCAAGTTAGAAAACAAGATGTTGCCGATATTATCAATTTATTCTATCAACAACAGCTGCATCACAATGTCTTTGAAATCGGTACGTTAACTGATGAGAACACGTTAATCATCCGCGACGGGCAAACGCACCTTATTTCTGACAACCTAATCAAACTGCAACAAACCTGGCAGGAAACCAGCCACGCCATCCAACGCCTGCGCGACAACCCCGCCTGCGCCGACAGTGAGTTCGCCCTGATTGGCGACAACGACCGCAGCGCATTGTTTGCCGACGTGAAATTTGACGTGAACGAAGACATCGCCGCGCCGTTCGTCAACAGCGGCGCAAAACCGAAAATCGCCGTGTTGCGTGAACAGGGCGTCAACGGCCAAGTCGAAATGGCCGCCGCCTTTACCCGCGCGGGCTTCGATGCCTACGACGTGCATATGTCCGACCTGATGGCAGGCCGCGTCCACCTTGCCGACTTCAAAATGCTGGCGGCCTGCGGCGGATTCAGCTACGGCGACGTACTCGGCGCAGGCGAAGGCTGGGCGAAATCGATTCTGTTCAACCCCGCGCTGCGCGAGCAGTTTGCCGCCTTCTTTGCGCACCAAGACACCCTCGCGCTGGGCGTGTGCAACGGCTGCCAAATGATGAGCAACCTCGCCGAAATTATCCCCGGCAGCACAGGCTGGCCGAAGTTCAAACGCAACCGCAGCGAGCAGTTTGAAGCCCGTTTGAGCATGGTTGAAGTGGCCAAATCGCCCTCGCTGGTTCTGGCCGAAATGCAGGGCAGCCGCCTGCCCGTGGTCGTCAGCCACGGCGAAGGCCGCGCCGATTTCGCCCACTTGGGACGCGACGGCAATGCAGTGTCAGACGGCCTTAACATCGCCCTGCAATACATTGACGGCACCGGCTCAGTAACCCAAACCTACCCGCTCAACCCCAACGGCTCGCCGCAGGGCATCGCCGGCATCACCAACGCCGACGGCCGCATCACCATCATGATGCCGCACCCCGAGCGCGTGTACCAAACCGCGCAAATGAGCTGGCAGCCTGAAGGCTGGGGCGAGATGAGTGGCTGGTATCGGATGTTCGCCGCCGCGCGTAAAGCGTTGGGCTAATAAGAAGGCCGTCTGAAAACGCTTAGGCCGTCTGAAAGAGTGCTTTCAGACGGCCTTTTTGCAAGCCCGCAAATCGGGTAGCAACCGTTTTTCCGCAGGCTGCGGCAAAAGGCCGTCTGAAACCTTGTCCGACAGGGTTTCAGACGGCCTTTTTGCCGACGCCACGCCGTTTTTCAGACGGCCTGTTGTTTGAAACGGGCGATCAGGGCGGCGGTGGAGGCATCGTGTGCGGCCGGGACGCCGTTTTCCAGTTCGGCGAGTATGGTTTTGGCCAGCACTTTGCCGTATTCCACGCCCCATTGGTCGAAGGGGTTGGTGTCCCACACGGCGGCTTGGACGAAGACGCGATGTTCGTAGAGGGCGATGAGCATGCCGAGGGTGAAGGGGTCGAGGCGTTCGGCCAGCAGGGTGTTGCTGGGGCGGTTGCCCTCAAAGCTGCGGTGCGGCTCACTGCTGCTTTTGCCCGTCATCAGGGCTTCAGCTTGGGCGAAGGCGTTGGCGGCGGCGAAGGCGCGGTTTTCCTGCGGGTAGGGGGTGTTGGCGGGGACGATGAAGTCGACGGGAATCAGGCGCGTGCCCTGGTGCAGCAGTTGGAAATAGGCGTGCTGGCAGTTGACGCCTTCGCTGCCCCAGATGATGCTGCCGGTGTCGCAACGGGCGGGGCGGCCGTCTGAAAGGGTGTGTTTGCCGTTGCTTTCCATATCAAGCTGCTGCAAATGGGCGGGCAGGCTGCGCAAGAGGTGGGTGTAGGGGATGACGGCGTGGGTTTGCGCGCCGTGGAAGTTGTTGTACCACAGGGAAATCAGGCCGAGGAGGACAGGGATGTTGCGGCGCAGCGGGGTGTTGAAGAAGTGTTCGTCCACGGCGTGCGCGCCGGCGAGGAAGTCGCGGAAGTGCTGCGAACCGACGGCGGCCATCAGCGGCAGGCCGACGGGCGACCAGACGGAGTAGCGGCCGCCCACCCAGTCGGACATGGCGAAGCGGTTTTCTTCGGCGATGCCGAAAGCGCGCACGGCTTCGGCATTGGCGGACACGGCGGCAAAGTGGCGGGGAATCTGCTTTTCGGCAAGGCCGTTGTCCAGCAGCCAGGCACGGGCGGCGCGGGCGTTGAGCAGGGTTTCGGGGGTGGTGAAACTTTTGCTGGCGACGACGAACAGGGTTTGCGCGGGCGTGCAGCGCTCGAGTACGGCGGAGAGTTCGGCGCCGTCGATATTGGCGGCAAAGTGCACGCGCAGCCTGCCGTGATAGGGGGCGAGGGCTTCGACGGCGGTGCGCGCACCGAGGTCGGAGCCGCCGATGCCGATGTTGACGAGGTCGGTGAAGGGGAGGCCGTCTGAATTGGCGTAGGCGCCGTCGTTCAGGCTGTCGGCAAAGGCAAGGGCGCGCGCCAGTTCGCCGTGCATGGCGGGCAGGACGTTTTCGCCGTGCACATACACGGGTGCGGCATCGGCGGGCAGGCGCAGGGCGGTGTGCAGGGCGGCGCGGTTTTCGCTGGCGTTGACGGCGTCGCCTCGGCGCATGGCCTGCATTTTTTCCGGCAGGCGGGCGGTTTCGGCGAGGGCGCACAATAATTGCAGGGTGTCTTCGCCGATGCGGTTTTTGCTGTAATCGACCAGCAGACCGTGCAGCTGCCCGTGCATGCGTTCGAAGCGGTCGGGCTCGGCGGCGAAGCGTTGGCTGATGGTGAGGGACGCGGTGTCGCGGCGGTGTTGTTCGAGTGCCTGCCAGGTGGCGGTTTGGGTGATGGGCATGGTGGGGAAACGGCGGATAAAAAAGGGGGCGATTATAAGCCATGCGGCATAAAAAGGCCGTCTGAAAACACAGCTTCGGCGGAGCCGAACCCCGTCCGCCCGTTTTTCAGACGGCCTTTTGCCTTTTCAGACGGCCTTTTGCCTTTTCAGACGGCCTTTTGCCTTTTCAGACGGCCTGCACTCACGGCTGCGGGCAGCTTTCGGTGCGCGGTTTGAGCTTTTGGTATTCGTTGCACGCGCGGTAAAGGTCGGGATAGAGCGCGGCAAAGTGGGGCGAGCGGTGGATTTGCGCGGCATACTGTTTCATCGAAGTTGGATAGTAGCGGTAGAGGCGGTTTAGCCACTGTTCGGCGGTGTGGCGGTTGCCCGCACGGTATTGGTAGAGGCCGTATTGGACGGCGGTAGCGTAGGGGCGGTGGCGCAGGGCGCGGTTGGCGGCGGCTTCTGCCCACGGTTTGACCACGTTGTCCGACGGCGAGGCGCGGCGGGTGAGCGAGAGTTCGGCGTAATAGGCCAAGAGCGGCTCTTTCGCGGCGATGGCGCGCAGGCCGTCGATTTTGCGGTAGGTTTCCATCGGGCTGTCGTCTTTGCCGCGTTTGTCGAAATACACAAGGTCGGCATAGGTGAAACCGAGTTTGACGATACCGGCGGCAATCACGACGGCAGCAGCGGCAGGTAGCATGGCAACCAAGCCGAAGGCCGTCTGAAAAGGCGGCCGCCGGGTCGGCGCGAGCGACATCATCAGGGCAAACGGCGTCAGGAAATAGACATACCACAGCGGATATTCCAGCATGCTGTGGCACAGGCTCACCGCCATCAGCGCTAAAGGCAGCAGCGCGGCATCGGCGGCAGGCCGTCTGAAATACGGCCACACCGTCCACAGCGCGCCGCCAAACACCAGGAGCGTGCCCGCCAGCCCCATCTCGGCCAGAAGTTGCAAGACGATATTGTGCGAATGGGTAAACAGCACGCTGATGCCGTTGGGGCTGTAGCCGTGGGGAAACTCGGCGGCCAGGAATCCTTGCAGGGAAAAGCTGTCCCAACCGTGCCCCCACACGGGCGCGGAAAGGAACACGCGCCAGGCGTCGCGCCATTCCAAATCGCGCGCCGACATGGCAAACGAGCTGCTTTCCACGCGCTGCAAGGCCGTTTCCACCTGCCCCGCGCCCAGCCAACCCAGCACCGTATTGAGCGACAGCTGCACGGCCACCAGCATCGCCAGCGAAAACAGCATCGTCAGAAACAGACGGTTGCCCGCCCTGCCCTGCCGCAGCCGCCACAGCGCCGCCAGCGCCCCCGCCGCCAGCACATAAAGCAGCATGGTGCGCGAATTCACCAAGCCCATCGTCCCCGTGAGAAACAACACCGCCGGCAGCGCCACAACCGCCGCCAGACGCCGCTGCGCCCACAGGTACGACACCGACAGCAGCCCCCACATCAGATAATGTCCCAAATGGTTGCGCTGGCCGAGCTGCCCCGTGATATTCGACGCCGAACCCCGCGCCAGATAACCCGTGAAATGCGCCGTCCAGCCCAAATACTGCATCAGCGCCACCGCCGCCTGCAAACAGCCGCCGACGGCCAGCGCCCAAGCCAGCGCCGCCACCGCCTTCTCCTGCCCCAGCGACAGCACCCAGCCGCGGCACGCCCACGAGGCCGCCGCCAGCACGACAAACGTCCATACCGCCAAGTCCGACAGCCCGAAATAATCCGCGCCCACCACCCGCGCGTGCACATGCCAAAACAGCGCCAGCGTCAGAAAAAACACCGTGCCGCGCGGCGGCAGCACGTTCAGACGGCCAAAAGCAAAGGTCAGCAGCACCAACAGCAGCGCAAACAGCAGCGAACCGCTCTCCAAATAAAAACTCGGCAGCGGCCCCACCCGCCAAATCGACAGGAAAGGCACAACCGCAATCAGGGAAAATGCCGCCAAAAGCAGCGCGAAGCCCCACGGATCGTTTTGCCGTTCAACGCGCATCGCAGCCTCCCCGCACCTGCCGCACAAACCACAGACAGGACACAAAATACAACGAGCTCAGCAACACCGCCGCCGCCGCACACCAGCGGCTGGCCGCCGACACGTCAAACAGCCGCATCACCGCCTCGGCGAAATACAGCAGAATCATCATGCACGACCACTGAAAAGTGTACACCCGCCCCTTCAACACCCCCGCCAGCGGCAGGCACAGCGGCAGTGCCTTCAAAGCCAGCCACGAACCGCCCGGCCGCAGCGGCGCAAACCACAGCTCCCAGGCCAGACACAGCGCAATCAGCGCCAAAAGGGAAAACGCCGCCAGCCTCTGCGGCAGCGCGCCTTTACCGACATCCATGCAAAACACCTCGCAAAAGGCCGTTCCCGCCTACGCGGGAATGACGTTTCTGAAAGTGGAGTTCAACAAAATTAAAACCCGTTTACAGCGCAACACGCTTCTTTTCAGACGGCCTCAAAACAAAAATACAGGCCGCAACAGCGGCCTAAAACGGTGCGGATTATAACGCAAAGGCCGTCTGAAAGCGCCCCGCCGCAGATCCTGCCGTTGAAAAAGCGTCCGCGAAACCGTAGCATCCGTACCTTTACCCGCCCGCCGCCATGACCCCTGCCGACCTCCCCTCTTTTCTCGCCGCCCTCCACCGCCACGCCCCCTGCGCTGCCTTAAACGCCCGCAATGTCAGCATGGCGCGGCACTGCGCCCCGTTTAAAGAAGCCGCCGTACTCGTCGGCATCGTTCCCGACGCGGCGGGCGCGCGGCTTTTGCTCACCCGCCGCACCGACAGCCTGCGCCACCACGGCGGCCAGATTGCCTTTCCCGGCGGCCGCCAAGACCCTACCGACGGCGGCAGCCACACCGCCACCGCCCTGCGCGAAGCCGCCGAAGAAATCCACACCCCGCCCGAAAGCTGGCAGACCTTCCCGCCGCTCGCCCCCTTCTACACCCCCGCAGGCTACGCCGTCCGCCCCGTTCCCGCCCTGCACACCGGCGGCACATGGCGCGCCAGTCCCGGCGAAGTGGCGGAAATCTTCCTCATCCCCCTCGCCACCGCCCTCAACCCCGCCAACTACCGCTTCCGCCCCCTGCCGCAAGACCCCGCCGTTTCCGTCCCCGCACTGCCCTATCTTCACTACGACATCTGGGGACTCACCGCCGCCGTTCTCTACCACATCGCCCAAGCGGCAGAGGCCGTCTGAAAACACCGGCGGGCTTTCAGGCTGATGCCGTCATTCCCGCTTGTGACAAAAAGGCCGTCTGAAAACAAAAATTCTGTTTTCAGACGGCCTTGCTTTACAATACGCGCCTTTTCTTCACAAACATTTAACCAAACCGCCATGACAGTGCAAATCGGCATCGACCTGGGCACGACCAACAGCCTTGTCGCCCAATTTCTCGACGGCGAAACCCGCCTGATTCCCAACCGCCTCGGCCATTTCCTCACCCCTTCCGTCGTCAGTGCCGACGACGCGGGCAATATTCTGGTCGGCCTCGCCGCCCGCGAGCGGCTGCGTACCGCGCCGCAGTCCACCGCTGCGGCGTTCAAGCGCTTTATGGGCACGGACAAAACCTTCCGCGTCGGCGGCAAAAACTTCCGCGCCGAAGAGCTGTCGGCGCTGGTGTTGAAGCAGCTTAAAGAAGATGCTGAAGCCTTTTTGGGCGAAACCGTAACCGACGTTGTGATTACCGTGCCCGCCTATTTCAACGCCATCCAGCGCCAGGCCACGCGCAACGCGGCGCAAATGGCGGGGCTGAACGCGCTGCGTCTGTTAAACGAACCCACCGCTGCCGGACTGGCCTATGGTTTGCAGGAGCGGCCGGACGACACCCGTTTTCTGATTTACGACTTGGGCGGCGGTACGTTTGACGTGTCCGTACTCGATTATTTCGACGGCGTAGTACAGGTATCGGCCAGCGCGGGCGACAACCATTTGGGCGGCGAAGACTTCGTGCAGGTACTGCGCCACTGTTTTCTCAATAAATGCAATGAATTAAGCGACAGCGAACGCGCCAAACTCGCCGACAGCAGCGAGCTGTGGCAGGCATTGGAAACCGCCAAGCGCAAACTCGGCGACGAGATGCAGGCCGAAATCGCCATAAATATCAACGGCCGCATGGTGTCGGCAACCATCACGCGTAACGAGTTCCACGAAGCCGCCAAGCCGCTGATGGCGCGCCTGCGCCGCCCGCTCGAACGCGCCCTGCGCGATGCCAAACTGCGCCCCGAGCAAATCGACAGCATTATCCTGGTCGGCGGCGCCACCCGTATGCCGCTGATTCGCCAGAGCATCGCCCAACTGTTCCGCCGCATTGCCAACGTATCGGTCAATCCCGACGAAGCCATCGCCCGCGGCGCGGCGGTGCAGGCAGCCTTAATCGCCCGCGACGAGAGCGTGGAAGAAGTGGTGCTTACCGACGTGATGCCCTTCTCGCTGGGCGTGGAAACCGGCATCCCGCTGGAAAACGGCGGCCGCATCGAAGGCCGCTTTTCGCCGATTATCGAGCGCAATATGCCGGTGCCGGTGTCGCGCGTCGAACGCTACGTAACCGCCTTTGACCAACAAACCGCGCTGGCATTCGAAGTATTCCAGGGCGAATCGGCCGTTGCCCGCGAAAACCTGCATCTGGGCACGATGGAAATCAAAGTCCCGCCGCGCCCCGCCGGCGAAGTGTATGCCGACGTGCGTTTCAGCTACGACATCAACGGCCTGCTCGATGTGGACATCAGCAACGACGAGTTCGACATCCGCGCCAACCAAACCTTCCGCCACAACAGCGCCAACCTCAGCGAAGCCGAAATCCAAGCCTCGCTGGCCAAACTCGCCGCGCTCAAAGTGCACCCGCGCGAGCAGCAGGAAAACGTTTATCTCTTGGAAAAAGCCAAACGTCTGTACGAAGAATATCTCGGCGACCAGCGCCAAACCATCGGCCACGCCCTCGCCCAATTCGAGCGCGTGTTAGAGAGCCAAGACCCCGCCGCCATCCGCCGCGCACAAAAAGAGTTCGGAGATTTCCTCGCCCACTACGACGGCGGCTGGCTGCTGTAAGGCCGTCTGAAAGCAATCTCTGTCTGCACCAAAAGGCCGTCTGAAACCAAAAATGCTGTTTTCAGACGGCCTCCCACCGAAAGCCTGTTATGTCCTGCTGGCAAATCCTCCACATCGAGCCGACCAACGATACGCGCGCCATCCGCCGCGCCTACGCTAAACTTTTAAAAACCACCCGTCCCGACGACGACGCGGCCGCCTATCAAAAACTGCGCGAAGCCTTCGACGAAGCACTCGCCATCGCGCCCTATCTGGCAACCGATGATGAAGACGACGACTGGTCGTTTGACAACGAAACCGACGCAACAGGCCGCGCAGACGGGCAGCCGTTTTCAGACGGCCTTAGCGAAGCCGACGACACGGCGACGCCGTCTGAAAACGCCGACCGCATCATCCGCCACATCCAAAACATTCACCACCAAGCGGGCGGACGCGGCCTGCTCAAACTGTGGCCGCCGATTGCCCACCGCATCGCCGCGCTTGACGAATACGAGCGCGGCGAAGTGCTCGGCTACTTGGCCGGATGGCTGCAACAGCCCGGCGGCCTGCCGAAAAAACTGCAAAAACGCTGGCAGAAAGACTACGGCCTGCCCGCCGGTCAGGAATATCAGGAGAGGCCGTCTGAAAACCAAGAAGACGACTTTTTTGCCGGACTGTTTATTGTCGAAGCCGAGCCCGAAGCGGGCGTGGACGCACAGGAAAGCGTGCGCGCCCTGTTCAGCCAGATAGACCGCTGGTACGACAACGGCGGCATCCGCCCCGTGCTCGATCACGCCGACCAAATCGAAGCGGCATTTGCGGAGTTTTCCCTCGAAGACACGGGCTATCTTGCCTACCACTGCCTGCAATGGCTGCGGCGGCGGCAAATCCGCAACCCGCACCTTTGGCTCTCGTGGGCGGAATATTTCGGCTGGGGCGACTACAACCGCTCCTTCCTGGCGGGCAACCGCCTCAGCGAAGAAGAGCTGGAAAACCTCGCCGCCTACCGCCAAGACGCCCCACAAACCCCCGCGCCGCCGCCACACGGCCGCGAAAGCGAAGCGGAACTTTCGGCGCAGCTGGCCGCGCAGTTGGAAAACTGGTTTGCAGAAGGCGGCGATAAAAAACTGACGGAATGCTGGCCGCAAACGCGCGACCTGTTCAACCGTTTCCCGCTCGGCTCGGCCGACAGGCTCTCGCGCCAATGCGCCGCCTTCCTGCACAACCGCGTCGGCGCGCCGCTGGTGTGGCAGCGCTGGGCGAAATATTTCGGCTGGACGGCCGACAGCTTCCCCGACCTGTTTTCCCCCGAAGAAACGCGCCTGCTGGCCGCCAATGCCGATGCCGAAACCGTTCCCGCCGATCCGTCCGCGAGCCTCTTCGCCCTGCTCGACAAGCTCGCGGCAGAAGGCGGCAGCGCCGCCCTGCTACAACAGCGCACGCGCATCGAAACCCTGCTGCACGAGATACCACCCGAGGCAATCGACGCCGTTTCAGACGGCCTTGCCGCCTTTTTGCGCGAACGCGGCCTCGACAGCCCGCAGCTGTGGCTGCTTTTCGCCGACAGCTTCAACTGGTTCGCCCCGTTCTACCGCCATCTTTTGGACGCAGGCGAAGCGGCGGAACTCGAACACTGGCGGCGGCTCGAAGCGCAGGACTTCCCCGCCGCCGCCCTCCTCTCCCCATCGTGGCCGGAAGCCGTGTCCGTGCACGCCGCCGGCCTGATTCGCCGCATCTGCCGCACCTATTGGCAGGAAGGCAGCGGCGGCCTGCTGGTAGCGTGGCCGCAGCTTGCCCGCGAACTCGAAAAAACCCATTACGAAGACTACGACACCGTCACCGCCTTCCTCTCCTGCTGGCCACACCCGCAGCGCCTGTCGCGCCGCCTGCTGCTGCTTTGGCAGGAACACTACGGCACGCCCATACCCGATGCCGACGTGCCGCGCCGCTTCGCCGAAACGGAAGAAGACGGCGCAGACACAGAATACGGCGCAGACGGTTTTTCAGACGGCCTCGGCTTTTCAGACGGCCTCGAAACCGATCACATCTTCGCTTTCCTGCAAGAATGCAACGACAAGGGCGGCGGCAACGCGCTGGTGCAGGCGTGGCCGCACATCCGCGCCATGCTCGACGATTTGCCGCTGGGCGGCGCCGACGAAGTTTCGCCGCATTTCGCCGACTTCCTGCGCCGCAGGCGCATCACCCATCCGCTGCTGTGGGCGCAGTGGGCGGACTATTTCCGCTGGCACGAAGACTTCCGCAACCAAATCCTCTCGCCCACGGAATCCGAACGGCTCGCCGCCTACCGCCGCACCGCCGCCCTTTTGGCAGGCATAGGCATAACAGGTGCGGACGATCCGTCTGCCCAAGAAACCCTTTCAGACGGCCTCGGCAACCCGCCCCGCGTCATGCCCTACACCCGCGCCTTCGCCCGCTTCCTCGGCCGCAGCCCCGGTTTTTGGCGCAGCCTGGCCGCTGCCTGCGCCGTGATGGCAGTCTGGCCGGAAGTCAGCCGCGAAACCGATCCTGCCGAACGCGACGAAACCGCCGCCTTCCATCCCTCCCTCTACCGGCTGTTTGAATGGGGCGGCGAATGGCGCGGCGCCTGGCTCATCATCATCCTTTCCGCCTGCATCACCGCGGGCATCTGGTTTTCGCCGAGCGGGGGCGGCCAGTCCCTGCCGTGGGGCGTGCTCGTGGGGCTGCTCACCGGCGCCGTCGTCATCGCACTCTCCATTGTCGGCTACGGCCTCCTGCTCAGTATGCCCGTCCCATGGCTGGACGGTTGGATGCAGACCAAATGGCCGCGCATCAAATACCACCCCAAAGCCGCGCCCCTGTTCCTCATCACCCTGCCCGCCCTGCCGTCCGTGCTGGCGCACATCATGCCCGACGGGGAATACAACGGCCTGATTACCTTCTGCTGCTTCGCCGCGAGTGCCTTCTACTACTTTCCCCACTGCTTCGGCGACAGACAAACCGACGACAGCACATGGAACTGGAACTGGACGGCCGCCCTGCTCAGCCTCGCCCCCACCGTCGAATGGATAGCGCAGGCTCTGCCCGAAAATATGCGGCTTGACGCTTTGGCCGTCGTTTTGCTGTGGCTCAACGCCAACCTGTTTCTGTTTTTCGACCGTCGGGCGCGTTTCGACCACATCGCCGCCTTTATCAACCGCGCCGCCCGTTTTCAGACGGCCTCCCTGCCGCTGCGCCCCTTTGCCGCCATAGCAGCGGGTGTGTCGTGGCTGCTGATGATACCCGCCTACACCCTGCGTACCGCCATGAACAGGCAATACGGCCTGATACTCGAAACCGCCGTCATCGCCGCCGTATTGATGGTTCCCCTGCCCGAAAGCCTCCACCCGCACGGCCTGCTGCTCTTTTACCCCGCCCTGATGCTGGCCGCTTGGCTGCATCTGTTACTCACCCGCACCGCCCTGCGCCTGCTCGAACGCTTCCCCGCCGCATAAACGGCAAGGCAGAAAGGCCGTTCCCGCCTGCGCGGGAATGACGTTTCTGAAACCGAAAATCCCGCCGCGCACCTTGCTCCCTCTCCTGCGCCCGCGCGGAGGAGGGAACTCTGTTGCCCGACCTGTTGACTACCTCAACGATAAAGCCGTCTGAAAGCGCAGCTTCAGCGCAGCCAAAACGGAGGCCGTCTGAAAACGGAGGCCGTCTGAAAACGGAGGCCGTCTGAAAACGGAGGCCGTCTGAAAACGGAGGCCGTCTGAAAACGGAGGCCGTCTGAAAACGGAGGCCGTCTGA
>NZ_JBKGTW010000021.1:0-35512 GCF_046546535.1 Neisseria sp. WLZKY-1 | reverse complement strand
CCAAAATGGTGGTCAGTGCGGCGGTCAGGGTGGTTTTACCGTGGTCGACGTGACCGATGGTGCCAACGTTTACGTGCGGTTTGCTGCGTTCGAATTTTTCCTTAGCCATGAGCTAATTCCTTTACAAATAAAGATCACAAAGAACAAAGGCCGTCTGAAAAGGATTTCAGAGTATTCAGACGGCCTGACGGATACCGAATCAGCCTTTGCGGGCTTCGGTTACGGCTGCGGCCACATGGGCGGGCGCTTCCGCGTATTTTTTAAACTCCATGGAGTAAGTGGCGCGGCCTTGGGTGGCGGAACGCAAATCGGTTGAGTAACCGAACATCTCCGCCAAAGGCACTTCGGCACGGACTTTTTTGCCGCCGATACCGTCGTCGTCCATACCCAATACAATGCCACGACGACGGTTCAGATCGCCCATTACGTCGCCCATGTACTCTTCGGGAGTTTCCACTTCCACTGCCATAATCGGCTCGAGGAGAACGGGGTTGGCTTTTTTCATACCTTCTTTAAAGGCCATGGAAGCTGCCAATTCGAATGCAATCTGCGAAGAGTCCACATCATGGTACGAACCGAAAGTCAGGCGGACGCGGACGTCGACAACGGGATAACCGGCAACGATACCGTTAGACAGGGTGTCACGGATACCTTTATCTACAGACGGAATGAATTCGCGCGGAATCACGCCGCCTTTGATTTCGTCGATGAATTCGTAACCTGCGCCACCCGGTTCCAGCGGTTCCATTTTGATGACAACGTGACCGTACTGGCCTTTACCGCCAGACTGTTTGACGTGTTTGGCTTCGGATTCGACTTCTTTGCGGATGGTTTCGCGGTAGGCCACCTGAGGCGCACCGATATTGGCTTCAACACCAAATTCGCGCTTCATACGGTCTACAATGATCTCCAAGTGCAGCTCACCCATACCAGAAATAATGGTCTGTCCGGATTCTTCGTCCGTACGCACACGGAAAGACGGGTCTTCCTTAGCCAAGCGGTTCAGGGCAATACCCATTTTCTCTTGGTCGGCTTTGGTTTTCGGCTCGACGGCAATGTGGATAACTGGCTCAGGGAATTCCATGCGTTCCAAGATAATGGGAGCGTTTTCGGCGCACAGGGTTTCGCCTGTAGTCACATCTTTCAGACCGATGGCAGCAGCAATATCACCCGCACGGACTTCTTCGATTTCCGTACGATCTGCTGCAGTCATCTGCACCAAACGGCCGATACGCTCGCGCGTGCCTTTTACAGAGTTCAACACGTTGTCACCGGATTTGACGACGCCAGAGTAAACACGGATGAAGGTCAGTTGTCCGACATACTTGTCGTTCAACATTTTGAACGCCAAAGCAGAGAAAGGAGCCTCGTCGGCAGCCTGACGGTTATCGGGCTCTTCGCTGTTGGGGTTGACACCCTGTACCGGCGGAATGTCGGTAGGTGCGGGCAGCAACTCAACAACGGCATCCAACATGCGCTGAACACCCTTGTTCTTAAAGGCAGAACCGCACAACATCGGTTGGATTTCACCTGCCAAGGTGCGCTGGCGCAAAGCACCAACGATCTCTTCTTCGGTCAGTTCTTCTCCGCCCAAGTATTTGTCCATCAGTTCTTCACTGGCTTCTGCTGCGGCTTCAATCATGTTTTGACGCCACTCTTCGGCCGTATCGACCAAATCGGCAGGAATATCGCCGTATTCGAAAGTCACGCCCTTGTCAGCCTCGTTCCAAATAATGGCTTTCATTTTCAATAGATCGACAACACCTTCGAAACTGTCCTCGGCACCCACGGGAATCACGATCGGCACGGGGTTGGCGCGTAGACGGGTTTTCATCTGCTCGACAACGCGGAAGAAATTAGCACCTTGGCGGTCCATTTTGTTTACAAAGGCCAAACGCGGAACTTTATATTTGTTGGCCTGACGCCATACGGTTTCAGACTGGGGCTGAACACCACCCACAGCGCAGTAAACCATAACCGCACCGTCCAAAACACGCATAGACCGTTCCACTTCGACAGTAAAGTCTACGTGTCCCGGAGTGTCGATGATATTGAAACGGTGCTCGGGGAACTGCTTGGCCATACCAGACCAGTAGGAAGTAACGGCAGCAGATGTGATTGTGATACCGCGCTCCTGTTCTTGTTCCATATAGTCGGTGGTGGCCGCACCATCGTGCACCTCGCCCAATTTGTGGGTCAGGCCTGTGTAAAACAGAATGCGTTCGGTAGTAGTGGTTTTACCTGCATCAATATGCGCAGAAATACCGATGTTGCGATACAGGTTAATCGGAGTTTTACGAGCCATTTTTTCAGCCTTTCAAAATTAGAAACGGAAATGGGAGAAGGCTTTGTTGGCTTCGGCCATACGGTGTACTTCTTCGCGCTTTTTCATTGCGCCGCCGCGGCCTTCGGCGGCATCGATCAATTCGCCCGCCAGGCGCAGATCCATTGATTTTTCACCGCGTTTGCGTGCGGCATCGCGCACCCAGCGCATTGCCAAAGCCAATCTGCGTGAAGGTCTGACTTCAACAGGGACTTGGTAGTTCGCACCACCGACACGGCGGCTTTTTACTTCCACGACAGGCTTGGCATTAGCAATAGCCTCATTGAAAACTTCAATGGCCTCTTTGCCTTGTACTTTTTTAGCGATTTGCTCAAGCGCGCCGTATACGATGCGCTCGGCAACGGCTTTTTTGCCGTCAATCATCAGTACGTTCATGAATTTGGTCAACTCAACGCTGCCGAACTTAGGATCGGGCAATACGTCGCGCTTGGGGACTTCTCTACGTCTTGGCATTTCAATTCCTTTAACTATTCAGTCGGGGACTTGCCCCATGAATGCCCATCGGGACATCCACTTACTCGGCCGTTTCAATTCAGGCGGCCGACGTGCCTTTTAATATCCTTACTTAGGACGCTTCGCACCGTATTTAGAACGGGCTTGTTTGCGGTCTTTCACACCGGCAGTATCCAAAGAACCGCGGACGGTATGGTAACGGACACCCGGCAAGTCTTTTACACGACCGCCGCGAATCAGAACAACGCTGTGCTCTTGCAGGTTGTGGCCTTCACCGCCGATATAGGAAATCACCTCAAAACCGTTGGTCAGGCGCACTTTGCAGACTTTACGCAAAGCGGAGTTCGGTTTTTTCGGAGTAGTAGTGTACACACGGGTGCAGACGCCGCGTTTTTGCGGGCACGCTTCCAGTGCAGGCACTTTGTTTACGTACACGGGCTTTTTACGGCCTTTGCGTACCAATTGGTTAATAGTAGGCATACTTTCTTTGTCCTGTTGAAATGAAAATATTTGCCGACACCATGCCGACAAGAGCGGAATTATAGCGGCAAGGCAAACATACGGTCAAGAAAGGCTTTGACAGCCGGATACATCAAACATCTGAACAGATGCGGATTTTCCACACAAAAAGGCCGCCTGAAAAACGAAATCTTTTTTCAGACGGCCTCATCACAACAAGCAGACTGCAAATTAATTTTTAAGATTTGTCAGCCATTCTGCCGCGGCGGATAACCGCAGGAATCTCCAAATCGTCCAATACGCGCTGATCGGACAAATCGGGACCGGTCAGGTTCATATTGCGGACTTCGCGCCCAGAAGTAACCACCCCTGCAATATTGGAGAAATCCGCATCCGCAGAATCGCCTGACAAGCCGTCGAAATCTTCACGCACCGCATGCTGGCGGCGCGCAGACGGCGTCCGACCGTATTGAGCCGCAGGAGCCTGGGGAGCAGAGTAGTGGTTATTTTCCTTCAAACCTGTGGCGATGATGGTGACGCGGATGGCGTCTTCCGGCATGTTTTCGTCTTCAGCCGTGCCGTATTTGCGTTCCGAATCAGGGTGTGCGTAATCGTCGATTACGCGCATGATTTCGCGGTATTCCGACATTTTCAGACAACCCGGCGCGGTAGTGATATTGACCAGCACGCCGCGCGCGCCGTCCAAGCTGACATTATCGAGCAGCGGGCTGGAAATCGCCTCCTCGGTCGCCAGGCGGGCACGATCGACACCCTGCGAAGCCCCCGAACCCATCATCGCCATACCGGTAATGCCCATCACGTTTTTCACGTCGGCAAAGTCCAAATTGATAAACCCGGGACGGGTCACAACCTCCGAAATCCCCGCTACTGCCGCATGAAGTACGTTATCGGCCGCCTGAAATGCCTCGCGCACGGTAACGTCTTCGCCCAACGCGGTCATCAGCTTGTCATTCGGAATGACAATCAGCGAATCCACCTGACTTTTCAGATGTTCCAAACCCTGCTGGGCGATATGGATGCGCTTGCCTTCGTGCTCGAAAGGACGGGTTACCACGGCAACGGTCAGAATGCCCATTTCCTTGGCAATTTCCGCCACCACCGGTGCTGCGCCGGTACCCGTACCGCCGCCCATACCGGTTGTAATAAACAACATATTGGCGCCGCGCACGGCCTCGGTAATGGCTTCGCGCTCTTCCAAAGCGGCTTCGCGGCCGACTTCGGGATTAGCTCCCGCACCGAGGCCTTTGGTGAGATTGGTACCCAACTGGATACGTTTGGGCGCATTGTTTTTGCTCAAAGCCTGCGCATCGGTATTGGCGCTGATAAATTCGACACCTTGAATGGTGTTTTTAATCATGTTGTTAATGGCGTTGCAGCCGCCCCCGCCGATACCGATTACCTTGATAACCGCAGGGCTTGCGGCGGAATCCACTACATCGTAAACCAAATCCATTAAAACTACTCCTTTGCGCCCTGTTTGGGACGGCATACTCTGAACAAATACTGCGGATTATATAAGAAGCCGCATAATCTTAGCAAAAAACCTGCCGCAGGCGCGGCCTGCCGCCTTATCGGCGGCAAACGGGTATCAGCGGATTAAAAATTGTTGCGCAACCATTCTTTAATCTTGGCCAACAGCCCTTCGCCTTCCTCTTCGCGGTAAGACACCGGGCTGCTTTCGCCTCCGGCTTCCACATCGCCGCGCGCGGCATAGAGCAGACCGATAACGGTGGCGTTGCGCGGGTTGCGGATACGCTCCGATACGCCCGGCATTTCGGGCGGCACGCCGACACGAGCAGGCAGACCGAAAATATCTTCGGCCAGATCGACGATGCCGTTCAACATGGACGCTCCGCCGGTCAGCACCACGCCGGAAGTGAGCATGTCTTCATAAAAACCGCTGCGGTGCAGTTCGTGCAGGGTCAGTTCCAAAATCTCCTCGACGCGCGGACCGATAACGGTGGCGAGGCCGCGCCGTGCGATTTGGCGCGGCTGCCGGTCGCCAACGCTGGGCACTTCCACCATTTCGTCCAAATCTTCGTCTTCCAAGTCGGGATGCGCCACGCCGTGGTGGATTTTGATGTATTCGGCGGCGGCATAGGGCGTGCGCAGCGCCTGCGCCAAATCGCTGGTAATCAAATCGCCCGCCACGGGTATCACGGCGGTATGGCGGATGGCGCCGTTGGTGTAAACGGCAATATCGGTGGTGCCGCCGCCGATGTCGATAACGCACACGCCCAAGTCTTTTTCGTCTTCGGTTAAGACGGCCTGACCACTGGCCAGCGGCTGGAGCATGATTTGTTCCATTTCCAGGCCGCAGCGGGTAATGCATTTTTGGATGTTTTGCAGCGCGGTGACCGCGCCGGTGATGATGTGGACGCGGGTATCAAGGCGTACGCCGCTCATGCCGATGGGGTCGCGCACGCCGGGCTGGTTGTCGATGATGTATTCCTGAACCACGGTATGCAGGATGCTGTGGTCGGGCGGGATGTTTACCGCCTTGGCGGTTTCGATGGCGCGGTCGATGTCGGCCTGCGTCACCTCGCCGTCTTTGATTTTCACCACGCCCTGCGAATTGAGGCTGCGGATATGGTTGCCCGCGATGCCTGTGGTAACGCTGCCGACTTTGCAGTCGGCCATCAGTTCGGCCTCGCCGACAGCCTGTTTAATCGCCTGGGCGGTCGCGTCGATATTGGTGACCATGCCCGCCTTGAGGCCGCGCGAAGGCGCCTGACCGATGCCGACGATATGGATTTCGTTGTCCTCCTGCACTTCGCCGATCAGGGCGATAACCTTGGAAGTGCCGATATCGAGGGCGCTGATATAGTGTTTGTCTTTTGCCATATGTAAATTCCAGTCCTGTTTTTAATCTTATCCGAATCTTGTCCGCTCAATCGTTTTCAGACGGCCTCACTGCGGCGTCTTCGCTGTGTTCCGCTTTTTTCAGTCTGACGGCAAAACCGTCTTTGTAACGCATGTCCACATAATCCAATCTGTCCGCCTGCGCCGCCAGCAGCTCAGGCCATGCCTTGGCGAAGCGTCGCAGCCGTTCGCGCTCCTGCTCGCGGCCGAGGCGGACGGTTACGCCGTTGTCCAGTTCGATTTCCCACGCCGAGCGCGGCGTATAGGACAACACGGCAATGCCGAGTTTCTGCCCCGCCAGATCGCGGCGGAACATAGCCAGATGTTCGACCATGGTTTTGCCCGCTCCGGCCTGCCCCCGAAAACGCGGCAGATCCGTGTCCTCGTCCACGGCCGCGCGGAACACTTCGCCTTCGCTGTCGACCAGGCGGTTTTCGTCCCAGTGGGCAACGGGCACACGCTCGGTCAGGCGGATGTCCACCGTATCGGGCAGGCGGCGGCGTACTTCGGCGGACGCTATCCACGGCATACGGGAAAACGCGGCCTGTGCGCCGTTCAAGTCGGCGCGGAAAATATTGCCGCGTATGTAGCGCCGCGCAATTTCTTGCAGTTGCGCGCCGTCGGCATACTGCAAACTGCCGTCGATGTTGACTTTTTTAATCGGGAAATACGGCGAACGGTAGAGCCACACGGCCGCCGCGCCAATCAGCATGACGAAAACGGCGAAATAAAGCCAGCCGCTGACGCGGCGCATGGCCTGCGCGTTATTCCACATAGGCGGTTTTCAAAATCTCGATGCACAGCTGCGGGAAATCCATGCCCGCCTGCGCCGCTGCTTTGGGTACGAGGCTGTGCGAGGTCATACCCGGCAGGGTGTTGGCTTCCAAAAGATACAGACGGCCGGTTTCGTCTTTGAGAAAGTCGATTCTGCCCCAGCCGCGTCCGCCGACGGCGTCGAACGCGCGCACGGTCAGTTCTCGCATGAGTTGTTCGTCTTCGTCCGACAAGTCCGACGGGCAGAGGTAAACCGTGTCGTCGCGTTCGTATTTCGCTTCCAAATCGTAAAACTCGGTGGCGGGAATAATGCGCACGGCAGGCAGCGCACGACCGCCGATGATGCCGCAGGTGTATTCGCCGCCGCCGATGAATTTTTCGGCGATGATTTCGCCTTTGTACTGTTTCAGGTCGCGATACACGTCTTTCAGACGGCCTTCTTCTTTCACTTTCACCACACCGACGCTGCTGCCTTCGTTGGCGGGTTTGACAAACAGCGGCAGGCCGAGTTTGGCTTCCACGGCGGCAAAATCGCTGTCGTCGCGCAGCACTTCGTAATCGGGCACGGGCAGGCCGAGGCCTTTCCACAGGAGCTTGCAGCGGTATTTGTCCATCGCAACGGCGGAGGCGAGGACGCCGCAGCCGGTGTAGCGGATGCCGAGGGTTTCGAGCGCGCCCTGCACCGTGCCGTCTTCGCCGAATATGCCATGCAGGATATTAAACGCGCAGTCGAAGCCCTGCGTTTTCAATTCGCCCAGCGGTGTTTCTTTCGGGTCGAACGCATGGGCGTCGACGCCTTGTGCACGCAGGGCGGCCAATATGGCGCGGCCGCTGTCGAGCGAGATTTCGCGTTCGCTAGAAAAGCCGCCTGCCAGCACGGCCACTTTGCCGAAATTCTGCATATTTCTGTCTTTCGTTTGTTGCCTGTCGGCAGCCGCTCCGATACGGGCGGCATTGCCGGAATGGTTGGTTCGCTTTTCAGACGGCCTTGTGCCTGACTGCCGCTCTGAGGCCGTCTGAAAAAGAGAAAATGCGCTTCAACCGTGTTGAAGCTTGGTTTTCAGACGGCCTCTTTCGCCCGCTCTGCCAATGCGGCGGGCACTTTGTTGATGCTGCCCGCGCCCATGTTGAGCAAAACGTCGCCGTCGCGCAGCACGGTGTCCAACAGCATGGCGGGCAATTCGTTCACGTCGGCGCAGTAGAGCGGCTCGACTTTGCCGTAGGCACGGACGTTGCGCGCCAGCGCGCGGCTGTCTTCGGGCAGCGGGTCTTCTCCTGCGGCGTAGACGTCGGTGAGCACCAGCGCGTCGACGGTGTTGAGCACTTTGCTGAAATCGTCGAACAAATCGCGCGTGCGGGTGTAGCGGTGCGGCTGGAAGGCGAGGACGAGGCGGCGGCCGGGATACGCGCCGCGCGCGGCGGCAATGGTGGCGGCCATTTCGGTGGGGTGGTGGCCGTAGTCGTCGATAAGGAGGGCGCTGCCGCCCGCTTTCAAGGGAATATCGCCGTAGCTTTGGAAGCGGCGGCCGACGCCGCCGAAACCGGCCAGCCCCTGCTGCACGGCTTCGATGCCGACGCCGCATTCCAGCGCGATGCCGACGGCGGCCAGCGCGTTGAGGACGTTGTGGCGGCCGGGCAGGTTGAGGGTGACGTCGAAATCCTGCCGCTCGTGGCCTTTCATGCGCACATGGACGGTGAATTTCATCTGTGCGCCGACGCTTTGCACATTGTCGGCATAAATGTCGGCGGTATCGTCGAAGCCGTAGGTGGCGTAGGGTTTGCTCACTTTGGGCAGGATAGCGCGGACGTGGGCGCTGTCGGTGCACAGAAAGGCTTTGCCGTAGAAAGGCATGCGGTGGATGAAGTCGATAAAGGCCTGGTGCAGTTTGTCGACGCTGTGGCCGTAGGTGTCCATATGGTCTTCGTCGATATTGGTGACGACGGACATCAGCGGCGTGAGATAGAGGAAGGAGGCGTCGGATTCGTCGGCTTCGGCGACGATGTAGCTGCCTTTGCCCAGCCGCGCGTTGGTGCCTGCGGCGGTGAGTTTGCCGCCGATAACAAAGGTGGGATCGAGGCCGGCGGCGGCGAGCACGGAGGCGGTGAGGCTGGTGGTGGTGGTTTTGCCGTGCGTGCCGGCGATGGCGATGCCGTCTTTGAAACGCATCATTTCGGCCAGCATCAGGGCGCGGGGGATGACGGGAATCTGCCGCTCGATGGCCGCGGCCACTTCGGGATTGTCTTTTTTCACGGCGGTGGAGGTGACGACGACATCGGCGCCGCTGACGTGTTCGGCGGTGTGGCCGGGATAGACGCGCACGCCCAAATCGGACAGGTGGCGGGTTACGGCGCTTTGCGCCTGGTCGGAGCCGGAGACGGTGTAGCCCTGGTTGTGCAGCACTTCGGCGATGCCGCACATGCCCGAGCCGCCGATGCCGACGAAATGGATGTGTCTGACTCTGTTTTTCATGTTCATGATGGTGTTCCTGATGGTTGTTTCAGACGACCTCCGCATGTTTGGAAAACCGTCCGGACCGCGCCGCAAAAAAAGGGGCAGATTGTAAAGTTTTTGCCGCACCTGCGCCATGCGCGGCGAAGTAAAAACAGGTTTTTCCGCCGTTTCAGACGGCCTCTGCGCCCCGCCCGCGCGAAAGCTTGTCAGGCCGTCTGAAAACCCCGCTACGGCGCAAACGGCTTTTTCAGACGGCCTGTTGTTACGGGAACCGTTCGGAGGCCGTCTGAAAACTCAGCCGCGCGCCTCCGCGATTGCCGCTTCGGCCACGGCGTCGGCGCTGTCGGGATTGGCGAGGCGGCGGGCGTTTTGTGCCCGATGCAGGCATTGTTCGCGGGTGAGGCCGCCGAGGATTTGCGCGAGGCGGCCGGCGGTGAGTTCGGGCTGGGGCAGCAGTTCGGCGGCGCCGGCTTCGGTCATGAAGCGGGCGTTGGCGGTTTGGTGGTCGTCCACGGCAAAGGGATAGGGCACGAGCAGCGCGCCGACGCCTGCGGCGGTGAGTTCGGCGATGGTGAGCGCGCCCGCGCGGCAGATAACGAGGTCGGCATCGCGGTAGGCGGACACCATGTCGTCGATAAACTCGCTGCATTCGGCTTCGACGCCCGCGTTGCGATAGGCCGTCTGAAGCGCCTGCAATTTGCCGCGTCCCGACTGGTGGCGCACCTGAGGGCGCTGTTCGGGCGGCAGGGCGGCAAGGGCGGCGGGTACGGTTTCGTTCAGCACCTGCGCGCCGAGACTGCCGCCGACAACGAGGATTTTCAGACGGCCTTCCCTGCCCGCAAAGCGCGCTTCGGGCGCAGGCAGGGCGGCGATGTCGGCGCGCACGGGGTTGCCGACGAGGCCGCCGGGCGCGTCGAAGGCGCCGGGGAAGGCGTACAGCACACGGTCGGCTACTTTCGCCAACAGGCGGTTGGACAGACCTGCCACGGCGTTCTGCTCGTGGATCACGACGGGCACGCCCGAGAGTTTGGCCGCCGCGCCGCCGGGAAAGGTAACGAAGCCGCCGAAGCCAATCACGCAGGCGATATTGTGTTTTTTAATCACGGCGCGGGCGGCGCGCACGGTTTGCAGCAGGGTAAAAGGCAGCAGCAGCTTGCGTTTGAGGCCGTTGCCGCGCACGCCTTTAATCGCCAGCGTTTCCAGCGGGATGCCGTGCTGCGGCACGAGCCGCTCTTCCATCGAGTCGCGGCTGCCGAGCCAGACGACTTGGTGGCCGCGCTCCCGTAACGACTGCGCCACGGCCAGCGCGGGGAAAATGTGGCCGCCGGTGCCGCCGGCCATCAGGAGAAATGTTTTCGCACCCATGTTTTATCCTTCCACTTTGTAACCGCGCATTTTCAGGCGGTTTTCATAATCCGCGCGCAGCAGCAGACCCATGCTCACCAGCATGACGACCACCGCCGAGCCGCCGTAGGACACCAGCGGCAGGGTCAACCCCTTGGTCGGCAGCAGGCCGATGTTGACGCCGATGTGGAAAAAGCTCTGCACGCCTATCCACAGGGCGATGCCGTAGGAGACGAAGGAGCTGAAAAACAGCCCGAGATCGCGCGCCTGTTTGCCGATGGAAAACGCCCGCCACACCAGCCAGCCGTAGCAGAACACCAAAAGGCACATGCCGAAGAAGCCCCATTCTTCGCTGATAACGGCGAAGATGAAGTCGGTGTGCGCCTCCGACTCGGTGAGGAAGAAGCGTTTGTCCAAACTCGCCCCCGGCCCCGTGCCGAACCACTGGCCGCGTGCGTTGGCAATCAGCGAATGGGTGAGCTGGTAGCCCTTGCCCAGCGGGTCGCGGAAGGGGTCGAGGAAGGAGGTGACGCGCTCCATGCGGTAGGGCGCGAGCAGAATTGCCATCACCAGCCCCAAAAAGCCGAAGGATACGGCGGTGAAAAACCATTTTTTCGGCAAATCGGCGAGAAACAGCATGCCCAGCGCAATCAGCGCGGCCACCACCGTCGCGCCCAAATCGGGTTCGAGCAGAATCAGGCCGAGGCCGCCGCCGATAACGACGGCGGGGAAAATCAGGCTTTTGAGTTCTTTGAGCACTTCAGCGCGGCGGTTGAAAAAGGCGGCCAGATAGAAAATCAGCACCAGCTTGTAGGTTTCGCTCGGCTGGTAGCTGAAAAAACTGAGGCTGATCCAGCGCTTGGCGCCGTTGATGTTGCGGCCGACGAATAAAATCAGCAACAGAACCAGCGTATTGGCCAGCAGCAGGTGCAGCGAATAGCGGCGCCAGAACGACATTTTCACGGTGCAGGCCAAAAGCGCGGCAAAGGTGCCGCCGCCGACAAACACGGCCTGTTTGCGCACCACCTGCCACTGGTCGCCGTCGTAGCCCGCCCAGGCGATGGAGGCGGAATAGACCATCAGCAGGCCGAAGGAGACCAGGAGCACCAGCATCCACAGCAGCGACTGGTCGAACTTGTCGCCGTTTTTCAGGATTTTGCGGTCGAGCAGTTTGGATTCGTTAATCATGTTTCCGATACTTCATACTTCAAAATTTTTCTTTCAGACGGCCTTTCGGCAGTATTAAAGGCCGTCTGAAAGGGTCAGGGTTTTCCGTTTTTCCGCCGCAGAAGCACGACGGCGGCCAAACCGCACACGGCGGCGGGGATAACGGCCAGCGGCATCCATATGAGGGTTTCGTGTGTGCCGGTATGCGCCGTTTGCGCGGAATAAAGCAAAAAGGGGAAGAACAGGCTTGATGCCGCCGTCCACCATAAAAACCAATGCAGCCGCAGCGGCAGACACAACCATGCGGACAAGAGGCCGCAGGCCGCGCCGAACAGGCAGAATACGGTAAAGGTCATATGCGTTTCTCCGTTTTGCAGGTTTCAGACGGCCTTGCAGCGAAAGAGGCCGTCTGAAAAGGCGGGACGATGTTTTCAGACGGCCTGTCATGCCGCGCCGAGACGGCGAACGGCTTCTACAAGCCCTGAAACGCTTCGACAAACACTTCGGAGCGGTGGGCGTAGTTTTTAAACATATCCATGCTGGCGCAGGCGGGGCTGAGCAGCACAATATCGCCGCTTTGCGCCCGGGCATAGGCCGTCTGAACGGCCTCTTGCAGCGTGGCGCAATCGATCAGTTCCACATCCGCGCCCGCCAAATCACGGCGGATTTGCGGCGCGTCGCGGCCGATGAGCAGCACGGCTTTGGCCTTGCCGCGCAACACGTCGGCAAGCGGCGTAAAGTCCTGCCCTTTGCCCAAGCCGCCGAGTATCACAAACAGCGGGTTTTGCAAACCGTTAACCGCAGCGGCGGTGGCGCCGACGTTCGTGCCTTTGGAGTCGTCGATAAACGTGATGCCGTTTTTCTCGCCGATTTTTTCCACGCGGTGCGCCAACCCTTTAAAGGTTTTGACGTGCGGCAGCAGCGTGTCGCGCGGCAGGTCGGCGGCTTCGCACAAGGAGAGCGCGGCCATCACGTTGGCGGCGTTGTGCAAGCCCTGCAAAGGAATGTCGGCAAGGTCGATGAGGCCGTCTGAAGCCGCTTTCAGACGGCCTGTGTCGCGGTCAAACCAATAATCGGCTTGGTTTTCCAGCGAAAACCATTTCACCTCGCGGCCTGCGCGTTTCATGGCGCGGCACAGCGCGTCGTCGGCGTTGAGCACCTGCACGCCTTCGCCGCGAAAGATTTTGTCTTTGGTGTGGGCGTAGTCGAGCAGGTCGTCGTAGCGGTCGAGATGGTCTTCGGAAATATTGAGCACGGTGGCGGCGGCAGGGCGCAGGCTTTCGGTGTTTTCCAGCTGGAAACTCGACAATTCGAGCACCCACACGTCGGCTTTTTTGCCGCCGCGCTGCATTTCGGCTTCTAAAACCGGCGTGCCGATATTGCCCGCGACTACGGTATCCAGCCCGCTTTGTCGGCACAAATGGCCGACCAAACTCGTTACCGTAGTTTTACCGTTGCTGCCCGTGATGGCGATAACCTTGTCGCCGCGCGCGTTGAGAATGTGTGCGAGGATTTCCACGTCGCCCAACACGCGCCCGCCGTTTTGCTTGAACGCGGCGATGTCGTCCTGCCGCTCGCTGATGCCGGGGCTGAGGGCAAGGATGTCGAAACCATGCGCCAGCGCGTCTTTCAGACGGCCTCCGTAGCACTCAATGCCTGCGAAACGGGTTTGTAATTCGGAGGCGCGATCGGCCGACAGTTTTTCATCGTAAGCCGCCACGCTTGCGCCCTGCGCGTGCAGATAGTCCAGCATGGAGAGGCCGGTACTGCCCATGCCGGCGACGAGGATTTTTTGGTTTTTCCAGTTCATTTTGCAATCTCTTTCAGGGGTTTCAGACGGCATCAGTCAAACGTTAAAGGCCGTCTGAACGATTAGGGTCTGTTGACAATCAGCCTTGCGGCGGTGTTTTTGGCAAAAAATACCCGCCTGCCGCGTCAAAAATGCTTGCAAGGTGTCCAACCTTGCTGCGCTTTTTTCCTTGCATTCGGGCATTTTTTACTCAAAAACCGTCTCGCAAGCTGAATGTCAACAGCCCCTAGGCTTGCGCCGCCCATTGTGCGGCCAGCGTACCGAAGGCTTGGGCGTAATTCGGGTCGTAGCGGCGGCGCGCTTGGATGTAGTTTTCCAGCCGCCGGTAGTCGGCGATGAGGGCACGGCGGCAGCCGCGTCGAGCCAGCGGCGGGCGGCGTAGAGGTGCGGGTCGGCGTTTTCAGTTTCGATAAAGCGCAGGGTGAAGTTGTCGAAGGTCTGCCGCGAGGAATGGCGGGTGTTTTGGTAGCCGGTGTAGGCGACGATGGCGGTGATGCCAACGGAAATCACGGCGGTGAGGTCGGCCAGGGCGAGGGTTTCGGTAAGCTGCATGGTGTTTCAGACGGCCTTTGGAGGTTTCAGACGGCCTCTGAGGCCGTCTGAAAAGACAAATCAGCGGATTTTCAGCGTGCTCAGGCCGACAAGCACCAAGACGATGGTAATGATCCAGAAGCGGACGACGACTTGGGTTTCTTTCCAGCCTTTTTGTTCGTAGTGGTGGTGGATGGGCGCCATCAGGAAGATGCGTTTTTTGGTGCGTTTGTACCAGCCGACCTGCAACATCACGGACACGGCTTCGACGACGAACAGGCCGCCCATGATGAAGAGGACGATTTCCTGGCGCACGATAACCGCCACCGTGCCCAGCGCCGCGCCGAGCGCCAGCGCGCCCACGTCGCCCATAAACACCTGCGCGGGATAGGCGTTGAACCACAAAAAGCCGAGGCAGGCGCCGCACATGGCCGCGCAGAACACGGCCACTTCGCCCGCGCCTTTGACAAAGGGCAGTTGCAGATAGTGGGCGAAATCGTAATGGCCGGAAACATAGGCGAAAACGGCGAGGCCGCCCGCCACGAGCACGACGGGGAAGGCGGCGAGGCCGTCGAGGCCGTCGGTCAGGTTCACGGCGTTGGACGTGCCGACGATCACGAGATAGGTGAGGATAACGAAGCCCAGCCCGCCCAGCGGATAGGCAAACTGTTTGAAAAACGGAATAAGCAGCTCGCCCGAGGCGGGCAGCTTGACGACATAAAACAGCGTGATGCCCGCCGCGAGGGCGACGGCCGACTGCCAGGCCATTTTGAATTTGGCCGACACGCCGTTCGGGTCTTTGTAGACGACCTTGCGCCAGTCGTCGTAAAAGCCCAGCGCGCCCGTGGCGAGCAATACGCCCAGCAGTATCCAGACATAGGGGTTTTCCCATCTGCCCCACAGCAGCACGGACACGGTGATGGCGGTGAGGATGAGCGAGCCGCCCATGGTGGGCGTGCCGTTTTTAATCAGGTGGGTTTGCGGCCCGTCGGTACGCACGGCCTGGCCGACTTTGAGTTCGGCAAGTTTGCGTATCGTCCAAGGGCCCAGAAGCAGCGAGAAAACCAGCGCGGTGAGCGCGGCCATCACAGCGCGGAAGGTGGTGTATTGAAAAACATTCAGCGCGCTGAACCAGCCGCTGAAATGCGAGAGCCAGACAAACATGGGGCTTCCTTTTGTTTATTGCTTGGGTTGTGTGGTTTTGGTATGTGGTTTTTGGGGTGTTTCAGACGGTCTGACGCGGCTTGTTTACGGCGCAAAGGATGCGGTGACACACAGCGGCGGATTGCCCGGCCGCACGCTGCCGCCGATATCGCGGCAGAGGTCTTCGTACAGAAACGCCTGCGCGCGCATACCGGCGTAAAACATGCCCAACAAGGCGGCGGTCAGCAGCAGGATTCTGCCCGTTTTGGCTTTGTCCATCGTTGTCCTTTCTTTTTCAGACGGCCTATTTGAAATAATCTTCGGGCATCAGGAAATACAGGCACACCATCACCGAAGCAAAGGCCGCCACATCCAGCCACGACATCCACGGCTGCCACGGATAAAGCCAGTGGCGCAGGGTGTTTTCGGCGATAAAGGCCAGCCCGCCCAGCAGCCCGATGCGCCGCGCCCAATCGCGCCCGCGCCACAGGCCGTAGGCCACCGCACCCATCGCCAGCGAAAACAGCAGCGGCTCGGCCACGGAAACGGCAAACCAGCCCGTGCCGATAGTGCCTTCTATCGTTTTGCTGTCCAGCTCCGTGCGCCCGTGCCACAGATAAATCGCGGTGTTCAGCGGCCACAGCACAGCCGTGGCGGCCACCACGCAGACGATAAACTGCAAAAGCACGGGTCTTTTCATCGTTGTTTCCATTAAGCCGTATTGAGCTGCAGCAGCTTTCAGACGACCTCTTTCTCTTCCAGCGCCCCGACGACTTCTTCCATTTCCATAAAGCGCGAACCCTTCACCAAAACGCTCGCGCCCTCGGGCAGGTTGTATTCCAGCACCTGAATCAGCGGATCTTTGGCGGCAAACCACAAGCCTGCCGCACCGAAAGTTTCCGCCGCTTCCACGCTTTCGTCGCCGACAAAATAAGCCGCTTCGATGCCCTTGTCGCGGGCGTATGCGCCGACTTCGGCGTGCATGGCGGCGGCTTCGTCTTCGCCCAACTCGCCCATGTCGCCCATCACAAACACGCGCGGCGCGGGCAGCGCGGCCAGTACGTCGATGGCGGCTTTCATGCTGTCGGGGTTGGCGTTGTAGGTATCGTCAATCAGCGTCGCGCCTTTGATGCCGCGTTTGACTTTCAGACGACCTTTAATGTTGCTGAACTCTTTAAGGCCGTCTGAAACCTCGTTCAGGGTCAAACCGGCGGCCAGCGCCAGCGCGGCGGCGGCAACGGCGTTGTGGACATTGTGGCGGCCGGGTACGGGCAGCGACACGGCGGCGGTTTCGCTGCCGCACACCAAATCAAATTCGCACGAAAGCGGATGCAGCACGATATTTTGCGCGTGCACGCTGCCGCCGTCCACGCCGAAAGTCTGCTGTTTGTGCGCGGCAGAGGCCGTCTGAAAAATCTCTGCGTTGGCATCTTCGCAGGGAATCAAGGCCAAACCGTCCGCGCCCAAACCCTGATAAATCTCGCTTTTGGCGCGGGCGATGTCGGCCGTGCCGTCGAAGCCGCAGCCGACATGGGCGCGTAGCGCGTTGTTGACCAGCGCGGCATCGGGCTGGGCGATTTGCGTCAGCACCGCCAGCTCGCCGAAATGGTTCATGCCCATTTCAATCACGGCATAGTGGTGGTTTTCGTTTAATTTCAACAGCGTGAGCGGCAGGCCGATATGATTGTTGAAATTACCTGCCGTCGCCAGCACGGCCGCATCGCCGAAGCGGCGGCGCAACACGGCGGCCAGCATTTCTTTCACGGTCGTCTTGCCGCCCGAGCCGGTGATGCCGAACACAAACGGATTCACGTTTTTGCGCCACGCGTGCGCGAGTGTCTGCAAGGCTGCCAGCGTGTCGCCCACAAGCAGCGCACCGCGCAAACCGGCGCAATCTCCGCGCGACACCACCACCGCCGCCGCGCCTGCGGCCGATACGTCTTCGGCAAAGTCATGGCCGTCGAAACACCCGCCCTCGAGCGCGAAAAACACATCGCCCTCACGGATGTCGCGGCTGTCGGTAACAATGCGCGACACGGCGCGGTTTTCCGACGGCAGCGGCAGATTGAGGGCTTGGCAGATGAAGTTTAGGTCTAGTGGTTTCATGTTTGATTCTAAAATTTTGTTTTGTTTTCAATCGGCAGTGTTTTCAGACGACCTTTTCATGTTTGCCGGACAAAGGTCGTCTGAACCATTTTCAAACGGCTGCACATTGTTGCCGTTTCACAACCTTCTTTTTTCAAACGGGTTTTCAATACACTTCAGTATTTACGCGGATTGTCGCTTTCCGTTAGTTTGACCGTATCCATATTTTTCTCGGAATCCCGTTTCAGGCAATCTCAAAGCTCACATTATTATCCGCAAATGTTCCATCAGATTCTTAGGCGTAGTAAACGTCAGTCCATACATACTGCTTAACGCGGCTGCTTGTGTATTGTCCAAATCGGCTACCAAAATAATAAAATTATCATCAGCCAGATTCAGCCGTTTTTTCAGACGTACATATTTTTCGATGTCTTTTCTAAACTCACCTGATTTGCACTCGATAACCACAGGTTGCTTCCCACTTGGCAGAAACACAACATCCAACTCATGTCGGTCTTCATTGCCAAATTGGATTTTGACGTTGCGGGCGCAAGAAAAAACATAAGACTTTCCTCTGTGCTTTGCCTCTGCCAACATTTTTCCCAATGCAAACCATTCCAGCCATCCTCCATTGAAAAAATGTTTGATCAAAGTAGCACTTTGCAGATTCAAGCGAACAATTTTGTCCTGCTTTTGGTAGAAATACTTGGAAAACAGGGTATGGCTGTAAAATTGGCGGCAAAGATTATTGATAGCCTGCCCGTCTTTTTGGCTCATTTTTCCCAAATCCAAACTGATACCCGTATGGTTGTTCCTGTATGCCCAGCCAATACGGCTCAGAATATCTTTTGTCAGATGATATTTGCTGCCTAAAACATCGGCAGCTTCATCAAAATAACCGCTCATATCCACTGCTGAAAAATCAAACTCGGCAACAATATTATTTTGAGCAAACCAACGTTTCAAAGGCTCATGCTGCTCCGATGTAGCCAAAATATCGGTTGCAGAAAGATTTACACCGACCAGTAGATTGCCCTGATCGGTTTGCTCTTGGTCGGCCTGATTTGCTTCATCAGTTTCGCCTTGCTGCTTCAAAGCCTGTAATTCGCGGTTCACTGAAAAATAACGCTCCAAGAGTTTTTTCACAAAAAACAGCGTATCGTAAACTTTTACAGGCGACTTGCACTGCGGGCAGGAAATATCAGCCATTTGAGGCTGATACGGATGTTCGGCCATATAGCCGCATTTGTTACAGCGGTGAATACCCATCGGTTCTCTTTCCCTATTATTTTGGATTTTACAGTTAATGAATATATCAAATATGTTTTTCAGACGGCCTCAAATGCCCTAGCTGCCGAATTTGCCGTACTGCTGGTAATCGGAAAAAACAAGGACGACGGTTTTGCCGTTTTTGCGGTAGGGGTAGTACAGGGTGTAGTTGCCGCCGTCGGCCTGAAAGCGGACGCCGCCCTGCCCGGCAAAAACCTGTTGCAGATATTCGCGCTCGGCCAAATCGGCGGCGTAAATATGGTCGATTTTGCGCACGGTTTTCACACGATCCTGCTCTTTGGCGAAGAAACCGTCGGCGGCGGGCTGCACGCCGGTCAGGTTGCGGTAGCTGTCGGCCTCGTCGTAAAAGGCCAAGTAAACAGGTTTGCCGCCGATGGTGTCGGGGGCGATCAGGGAAACGCTGCGGAAGGCGGTGTTTTCCTTTTCCATTAGTTTGAGCGTGTCGGCCGTTTGCAGGATGTAGGGCAGGTCGAAACGGTAGTCGGCCAGCGCGGCCGTGTCGCCGCTTTGTACGATGCGCTCGGCCGATTGCAGCAGAATCTGCTGCTTGCGCTGTTCGGAAAGGTAGTTGCCGCCAAACAGCAGTGCGGCCAGCAGGGGAAACAGCGCCAGCAGCAGCCACGCCGTTTTTTTGCCGCCCGCCGCCGTTTCCTGATTACGCTCGGCGATGCGGGTCAGGTTCAGCATGATGTTGAGCATCAGCGCACCCGCCATCAGGGCGATGATGCCCAGCACGCTCATGGCGAACATTTCGGTGATGTGTTCGCGGAACACTTTCAGGTCGAACACCTGCGCCAGTATGAAGGCGAACACCCAGTACACCAGCAGCAGCACCGATACGATGCCGATGACGTTGGTGAGTTTGACCAGTTTCTTCATGTTCATTGCTGACTCCTGTTTTCAGACGGCCTCCGCCATAAGAAAGGCCGTCTGAAAAGGGTTTTGCAGCTTTCAGACGGCCTTTTTGCTTTTACTGCCGTTTGCCCAGCGCCGCTTGGGCAATTTCAAAGTCGGAAAAATGATGCTTCACGCCCTGTACATCTTGGTAGGTTTCGTGGCCTTTGCCGGCAATCAGGATGATGTCGGCACTTGCGGCGTGTTGCACGGCAAATTCGATGGCGGCGCGGCGGTCGGTTTCGACGCGCTCGGGTGCGGATACGGCGGGTAGGATGTCAGCGATGATGTCGTCGGGGTTTTCCATGCGCGGGTTGTCGCTGGTGACGACGACTTTGTCCGCGCCTTTTACCGCCGCCGCGCCCATCAGCGGCCGTTTGCCGCGGTCGCGGTTGCCGCCGCAGCCGAACACGCACCACAAGGCCGCGCCCTGCGGTTTGATTTCCTGCAGGGTGGCAAGGGCTTTTTCGAGCGCGTCGGGCGTGTGGGCGTAATCGACAACAACCAATGGTTTGCCGCTTTCGATGATGCAGTCCATGCGGCCGGTGGCGGGACGGATTTGCGCGAGCGCGGCCAGCACTTTGTCGAGCGGATGGCCTGCGGCGCAGAGTACGCCCACGCAGGCGGCGAGGTTTTGCGCGTTAAACCTGCCCAAGAGCCGCGTTTTGACGCTGCCTTTGCCCCACGGCGTGTCGAGGGAAACTTCCATGCCGTCTGAAGCGGCGGCAAATGCTGTGATGCGGATGTCGGCCGCATCGCCAAAGCCGTAGCCGTACACGGCCAAATCGGGGCGGTCGGCTTTCAGACGGCCTATCAACTCTGCACCGTAGGGGTCGTCTGAATTAATCACGGCGTGTTTCAGGCCGCGCCAGTAAAACAGGCGCGATTTGATTGCGCCGTAGGCTTCCATTGTGCCGTGGTAGTCGAGATGGTCGCGCGTGAGGTTGGTAAACACGGCCGTTTGGAACGGCACGCCGTTGACGCGGGCTTGGTCGAGGCCGTGGCTGGACACTTCCATCGCGGCGGCGGTTGCGCCCTGTTCGCGGAAACGGTGCAGCAGGGTTTGCACTTCCACCGGCGCGGGTGTGGTGTGGGTGGTGTCTTCGAGCGCGCCCCAAAAGCCGTTGCCCACCGTGCCGATAATCGCGGTTTTGTCGCCGAGCAAATCTGCCACCTGCGCGAGCCATTGGGTAATCGAGGTTTTGCCGTTGGTACCGGTTACGCCCCAGACTTTGAGGCCGTCTGAAAGGTTGCCGTACACTTGCGCGGCGAGGATGCCGGCGCGGTGTTTCAAGTCTTTGATGCCCTGATTGGGCACGTTCCATTCGGGATTCCATTGGAACGCGCCGTCGTCGTCCCAAAACACAAAGGCCGCACCCGCCTCAATCGCAGCGGGAATGTAGCTGCGGCCGTCTGAATACTCGCCCTGACAGGCAACAAAAATATCGCCGCGCTTGATTTGGCGGCTGTCCGAATGCAGCAAACGCCCCGCCGCGTTTTCACACAGCAGGGGCGGAAAGCCGGTTTCCACCGGTGGGTTCGAATCGCTGAACATGATGGCTGGTTTCCTTATCCGGCAGCGGGCACGGCGGCTTTCACGGGCTTGGTGGGCGTGACGCCGAGGATGTTGAGGCTGCCCGCCATAATGCCTTTGAACACAGGGCCGGCAACGATGCCGCCGTAGTAACCGTTGGCGCGCGGCTCGTCGATGGTGACGGCAACGATAACGCGGGGTTTGTCGGCCGGGGCGAAGCCGATAAACGTGCCGATGTGTTTGTTGCGGGCGTAAGTGCGGCCGACGACCTTCTGCGCCGTGCCGGTTTTCGCGCCGACGTCGAAGCCTTCTACCGCGCCCGCCGTGCCCGTGCCGCCTTTTTCGGTAACGGCGACCATGATTTTGCGCATGGCTTTGGCGGTGTCGGGTTTGAGGATGCGCTCGCCCTCGGGTGCGCCGTCGAGTTTTTCAATCGAAAGCGGCATCAGGCGGCCGTCGGCGGTGAGCACGGTGTAGGCGCGCGCCAGTTGCAGCAGGCTCATCTGCATGCCGTAGCCGAAGGACATGGTGGCTTGGTCGAATTTGCCCCAGTTTTTCCAGTTGCGCAGCTGTCCCGAAGCCTCGCCGGGAAAGCCGATCCCGGGCTTGGTTTTGAAACCGAGGCTGCGGTAGTAGTCGTACATATCTTCGGCGTCGTACATCAGCGAGATTTTGCTGGTACCGACGTTGGACGATTTCTGCATGATGCCGCGCACGTCGAGCGAGGGATACAGGTGCGTGTCGCGCACGGGATGTCCGCCGACGCTGTACGGCTGGGTGTTGAACTGGGAGCGCGGGTTGATTTTGCCGTCGTCCAGCGCTTTGGCGATGGGGAAGGGTTTGAGCACCGAGCCGAATTCGTACATATCGGTAACGGCTCTGTTGCGGCGCTGGTCGCTGTCGGCTTCGCCCGGCTCGTTCGGATCGTAGGACGGGCCGTTGACCATGGCGAGGATTTCGCCCGTGCGGGCATCGAGCACGACGGCGCTGCCCGCTTTGGCCTGGTGGTGTGCCACGGCTTTGCTCAACTCTTCATAAGCCAGGGTTTGGATGCGCTGGTCGACCGATAAAACGATGTCGCGGCCATCGTGCGGCGCTTGGCTGCCGCCGTCTTCCATGCTGTCGACGATGTGCCCTTTGTTGTCGCGCAACACGACTTTGCGGCCGTCGCGGCCGTGCAGTTCTTTCTCGCGCGACAATTCCAAGCCTTCCTGGCCTTTGCCGTCGATATTGGTGAAGCCGATGATTTGTGCGAACAGGCTGCCGCCCGGATAGTGCCGCTGCGGCTCTTGCTGGAAAGCCAGACCCTTGATTTTCAAGGCAGCAACGCGTTGGGCGGTTTCGGGTTTCAACTGGCGTTTGAGAAACACGAAATCGATTTTTTTGCCCATGTCGGCTTTGAGCACTTCGACGCTTTTTTTGTCGAGCTTGGACTGGATGGCGGGATTGAGCACGTCGGCCAGCTCTTGCAGCTTGGCATCGTCGGGCAGCACGGCCAGTTCGCCCGGGCGCACATAGAGCGACTGCGTGCCCGAGGGCGTACCGTCTTTTTCTTTGTCGTCGCGGAATTTCAGGCCGTCGATGCCGAGCGCCTTCACGGCTTCAACGGTATCGGGTTTCAGACGGCGGGCGATATAGGAAACGGTGCTTTTTCTGTCGAGACGCTCGCTGATGATGTCGGCAGGCACGTCAATCAGCTCGGAAAGGGTGTCGATTTCTTCGGCCGTGAGATTGGCTTCGGAAGGGATGGCATACAGGGATTCGGCGGGCGCGCTCAACGCCAGGCGCGCGCCATTGCGGTCGGTGATCAGGCCGCGCGCGGCAGGCAGCTTCACGGTGCGCACAAAGCGCTTGTTGCCCTCTTCTGTGAGGAATTCGTGATGCGAAGTCTGCAGATACAGGCCGCGTCCGATCAGCGCAAGAAAACCGGCGCCCAGCGCGCCGAGCATGAAATAAATCCGCCCGTTGCTGGTAACCGGCTTTTTGCCCTTTTCCTGCCCGGGCAGCATCTTCGGCTTGTATTCGTTCTTAATCAACATACTGCTACTGCTTTCTTGTGGGAATTTTCTCTGCGTGTCCGGCACAGGCCGGTTTTTGTTGTTATTCGGTTTCCACCACTCGGGTGTCGGCGGCCTGCGGCGGTGCGAGTCTGGCTTTGGCCGCCGCCCGTTTGACCAGTTGGTGGTTCGACAATTCCGCCTGTTTGAGTTGCAGACGGGCGAAATCCTTTTCCAGCTCCTGCTGCTGCTTTTCCGCCTCCGCCAGCTCGATATGCTGCTGGCGGGCACGGTTTTGCTGGGAGACGACGGCAAAGCCCGATCCGAGCGCCAGCACCAGCAATGCGATATTGATATAGTTCATCCGTTTTGGCTTCCGCAAACTCTGTTGGTTTTCAGACGGCCTCACGGCCGCCGAACGCGCCTTCGGTACGCTCCGCCACCCTCAGCACCGCCGAACGGGCACGCGGATTGGCCGCCACTTCGCCTTCCGATGCTTTCACGGGTTTGCCGACTGTTTTCAGCGGCGGCGGCGGCAGATCCGCATCGCGCACCATCGCCCATTTGGGCAGCGGCTCATGGGCGGAATACCGTTTGAAAAACTGTTTGACGATGCGGTCTTCCAAGGAGTGGAAGGCAATTACCGCCAGCCGCCCGCCTTCTTTCAGACGACCTGCCGCCTGCGGCAATACCGCTTCTATTTCTTCAAGCTCACGGTTGATGAAAATCCGAACGGCCTGAAACGTCCGTGTCGCCGGATCTTGGCCGCGCTCGCGAGTACGGACGTTTTGCGCCGCGATACGCGCCAGCTTGCCGGTTGTATCGACGGGGTTTTCGCCGCGCTGCGCGACAATGGCGCGCGCAATCGGACGGGCAAACCGCTCTTCACCATAATTCCTGATTACCTCGCAAATTTCGTTTTCGTCGGCAACTGCCAGCCACTGCGCCGCCGACATGCCGCGCGTGGTGTCCATCCGCATATCCAGGGGCGCATCGAAGCGGAAGCTGAATCCGCGCGAACCGTCGTCTATTTGAGGCGACGAAATGCCCAAATCGAACAGCGCACCGTCTATTTTTTCAATACCCAGCGCATCCAAGGCCGTCTGAAAAGAGGAAAAACCGTCGTGTACCACGCTGACCCGGCTATCCTGACGCGCCAACTCCTGCGCCACGGCAACCGCCTGCGGATCTTTGTCAAACACCACCAAACGGCCGTTTTCGCCGAGCTTGGACAAAATCAGGCGGGAATGACCGCCACGTCCGAACGTGCCGTCGACATAGATGCCGTCTGAAACCACGTTCAGTGCATCCACCGCTTCGTTCAGCAAAACGGTGACATGGAAAAACGTTTCGTCGCTCACAGCTGGAATCCTATCTGACCCAGCTCGAAATCCAGCTCTTCGGGATCGATGTCGAGCGCGGCATCGTCTTTGGCATGGAAGGTTTCCCTGTCCCACAGCTCCAAACGGTTGACCCTGCCTGTCAGCGCCACTTCTTTATCAAGCTGCACCTTGCGGCGCAGGTTGGCAGGCAGCAGAATCCGTCCTGCCGCGTCCATTTCCATCACTTCGGCATTGTTGAGCAGCAAATCGCGCCATGCAGAAAGTTTGGCGTTACCCGCCACGTTTACCGACATCAGCCGCTGCGCTTCCTGCTCCCAAACGCTTTCGGGATAAAGCAGCAGCCGCTCGCGGTTTTCCAGCGTGGCAACCAACGCGGGCGTGTATTTGCGCAGCAGCAAATCGCGGAACTTGGCGGGAACCGCCAAGCGTCCTTTGCTGTCGATATTTAAATCGTGAATGCCGCCAAACATAAAACGCGCCCGAAAAATTCTTTAATCAGGGAAAATTGACACACTTTGCACCACTTTCCCCCACTCGGGCCGTACTATAAATAAAAACACGGCATACGGTCAAACGGAAACCCGGGAAAACAAAATAAGGAACAGACACTTAAAGACAACCCAAATCCTCCTCCTCACAAGGGCGCAAAGCCGCGCCATACCACCCGCACTGCCTTCCCGTATAAAATACACGCACTTAACATTTCACCGCATGCTGCCGAAACAGTAACGCACCATACCTTTACACCATCAATCATCGCGATTGCCATTTCATTTTTACACAAGTTAACCATGACCGCCGCAAACCTTCCCGAACCCTCCGCAGAAGCCCTCGAATCTTCCGAACACCTCAAACAAACCATCCGAGAAGAAATCGCCCTTTCAGACGGCCTCATCCCCTTTTCCCGCTTTATGGAACTCGCCCTTTACGCCCCGCAATACGGCTATTACACGGGCGGCGCGCACAAAATCGGCGCGGCGGGCGACTTCGTTACCGCCCCCGCCCTCACCCCCCTATTTGGCCAAACCCTTGCCCGCCAAATCGGCGAACTGCTGCCGCAAACCGCCGGTAACGTTTACGAATTCGGCGCAGGCACGGGCGATCTGGCCGCCACGCTGCTCAACAGCCTTTCAGACGGCCTCAACCGCTATTACATCGTCGAACTCTCGCCCGACTTGGCCGAACGGCAACGCCAGTTCATCGCCGACAACACCACCCCCGAAGCCGCCGCCAAAGTCGTGCATCTCAATGCCCTGCCCGAAAGCCTCGACGGCATTGCCATCGGCAACGAAGTGCTCGATGCCATGCCTGTCGAACTCGTGCGCCGCGAACACGGCTGCTTTTGGCAAATCGGCGTCGGCTTGGAAAACGGGCAGTTTGTTCGCCGCACATCGCCACTTACCCGCCCTGCCCTGCTGCAAGCCGCCGCGCAATATTTCCCCGATGCCGAGCCTTACACCGGCGAGCTGCATCCGGCGCAATACGCTTTCGTACGCACGCTGGCCGAACGCCTCACGCGTGGCGGCATCATCTTCATCGACTATGGTTTCGATGCCGCCCAGTATTACCATCCGCAGCGCAACGAAGGCACGCTGATCGGCCACTACCGCCACCATACCGTGCACGACCCCTTTTTCCGCGTCGGCCTTACCGACCTCACCGCCCACGTCAACTTCACCGACACCGCCCAAGCAGGCACCGACGGCGGATTGGATTTGATCGGCTACACCACACAAGCCGATTTCCTGCTCAACCTCGGCATCACCGAACTGCTCGAACGGCAAAACCTAGCGCCCGACTCCCCCGCCTACGTTCAGACGGCCTCCGCCCTGCAAAAGCTGCTGATGCCGCACGAAATGGGCGAGTTGTTCAAAGTTATCGCCTTCGGCCGCAATATCGGCGTCGACTGGCAGGGCTTTACCCGCGGCGACATCTGCCACAAACTGTGAGGCGGTTTTTTTAACGATTAAAATCAATCGGAAAAGAAAAAGCTCAGAAAAACCGGTTGCCCAGGCAAAAAAAAGCCGTATAATCGCGGCTTCACTTCACGGCGAATTAGCTCAGTCGGTTAGAGCAGAGGAATCATAATCCTTGTGTCCGGGGTTCGAGTCCCTGATTCGCCACCAAAAAATTTGGGGGTATAGCTCAGTTGGTAGAGCGCTTGCATGGCATGCAAGAGGTCAGCGGTTCGATCCCGCTTACCTCCACCAGATAAAACAAAAGCAGCTTGGTTTTCAAACCAAGCTGCTTTTTGCTTTTTTGCTCGTGAAAAGGCCGTCTGAACCCCTTTTTCAGACGGCCTTTGCTTTACACAACCTGACAAACCCCGCCGCAAAAGGCATAATCCGCACCTTCTGTCACCCAACTGCAAAGGACAACCCATGACCACCGCCACCATCCTCCAATCCCTCCCCATCGGTCAAAAAGTCGGCATCGCCTTCTCCGGCGGTCTTGATACCTCCGCCGCCCTCCTGTGGATGAAACTCAAAGGCGCGCTGCCTTATGCCTACACCGCCAACCTCGGTCAGCCCGACGAAGACGACTACAATGCCATTCCCAAAAAAGCGATGGAATACGGTGCGGAAAACGCCCGCCTGATCGACTGCCGCGCGCAGTTGGCACACGAAGGCATCGCCGCCATCCAATGCGGTGCGTTCCACGTTTCCACCGGCGGCATCGCCTACTTCAACACCACGCCTCTGGGTCGCGCCGTTACCGGCACCATGCTCGTTTCCGCCATGAAAGAAGACGACGTCAACATTTGGGGCGACGGCAGTACCTACAAAGGCAACGACATCGAGCGCTTCTACCGCTACGGCCTCTTGACCAATCCCGCGCTGAAAATCTACAAACCCTGGCTCGACCAGCAATTTATCGACGAACTGGGCGGTCGCCACGAAATGAGCGAATTTCTGATTGCCAACGGCTTCAACTACAAAATGTCAGTGGAGAAAGCCTATTCCACCGACTCCAATATGCTCGGCGCAACGCACGAAGCCAAAGATTTGGAATTTCTGAACAGCGGCATCAAAATCGTCAAACCCATCATGGGCGTGGCGTTTTGGGATGAAGACGTTGAAATCAAAGCCGAAACCGTGTCCGTGCGCTTTGAAGAAGGCGTGCCCGTTGCGCTCAACGGCAAAACCTTTGCCGACCCTGTAGAATTGTTCCTTGAAGCCAACCGCATCGGCGGCCGCCACGGCCTCGGCATGAGCGACCAAATTGAAAACCGCATCATCGAAGCCAAATCGCGCGGCATCTATGAAGCCCCCGCCATGGCACTGTTCCACATCGCCTACGAACGCTTGGTAACCGGCATCCACAACGAAGACACCATTGAACAATACCGCATCAACGGCCTGCGCCTGGGCAGACTGCTGTACCAAGGGCGCTGGTTCGACAGCCAAGCGCTGATGCTGCGCGAAACCGCCCAACGCTGGGTTGCCCGCGCGATTACCGGCGAAGTAACGCTGGAACTGCGCCGCGGCAACGACTACTCCATTCTCAACACCGAGTCGCCCAATCTCACCTACCAGCCCGAACGATTGAGCATGGAAAAAGTAGAAAACGCCGCCTTCACCCCGCTGGACCGCATCGGCCAGCTCACCATGCGCAACTTGGACATTTCCGACACCCGCGCCAAGCTCGGCATCTACTCGCAAAGCGGATTGTTGCAACTGGGCGAAGGCTCGGTATTGCCAAAGTTGGATAACAAATAAAACGCCCATAAGGCAGCCTGAAACGGGGAAACGGTTTTAGCTTCGCAGAAGCTCGCAAGCTCGCTTTCAGGCTGCTTTTTCAAATATGAAAGGCCGTCTGAAAACATCGTTTCCACACCCCCCCCCATACAAACGGAAAACCCATGAACACCCCCACCCTGCGCCTGAACCGCGTCCGCCTCGAACCCCTCACCCCGCAGCACGAAACCGACCTGCGCGAAGCCGTGTGCGACGGCAACATCTGGGAGCTTTTAGTTACCACCGCCCCCGCACCCGATCAAGTGGCAGCCTATATTCAAACCGCCCTGCAAACACGCACCGCCTTTGCCGTTATCGACGAAGACAGCGGCCGCGTCGTCGGCAGCACCTCGCTCTACAACACCGACCCCGCCGTCCCCCGTGCCGACATCGGCTACACCTGGTACGCCCGCTCCGCGCAGCGCACCCGCATCAACACCTGCTGCAAACTCATGCTGCTGACCTACGCCTTCGACACTCTCGGCTGCACCTGTGTCGGCTGGCAGACCGACATCCTCAACACCGCCTCGCAAAGCGCCATCGAACGGCTGGGCGCCAAAAAAGACGGCATCCTGCGCCGCCACAAACTGCGTAAAGACGGCAGTGTGCGCGACACCGTGGTTTACAGCATGCTGCGTGAAGAATGGCCGCAGGCCAAAGCCGCGCTGGAAGCAAAACTGGCGGCGTTTGGCTGACGTACAGATCAAGCAAAGGCCGTCTGAAACCTTTTTCAGACGGCCTCCTTTTTACCCTCCTGCGAATCTTGGTGCGGAGCGTCACTGCGGCGGCCTTCGTGCACGACAACGCCCTACCCCAACACAAACAGCTCGCGCCCGTGCCGTTTGAGCCAGTCTTTTGCCGCCTGCGTGTGCGGCGTGTGGCGGCCGACCAGCTCCCAAAATGCCGCGCTGTGGTTCGGGTGCGGCAGGTGGCAGAGTTCGTGCACGCAGACATAGTCGGCGACGAAATCGGGCGCGCCGACCAGCCGCCAGTTGAGGCGGATACCCGTGCGCGCGCGGCACACGCCCCAAAAGGTTTTGGCGTCGGTGAGCGCGGCGGCGGCGGGACGCAGGTTCAGACGGCCTGCGTGCGCCCACAGGCGTGGCGGCAGGGTTTGCGCGGCATGGCGGCGCAGCGCGGCTTTCAGCAGCCGTTTTTGCTCGGCGGGCGCGGCCTCGGGCAACAGGATGCGCGAGCCGTCCAGCACCACAGCGTCCGCACTGCCGTCCGTTGCCAGCGGCAGCCTGCCGCCGCGAAACCAGATTTCCTGCGGCAGGCCGTCTGAAAGGCTTTCAGACGGCCTCTGCGTCCATCTGTCCAGCGTCTGCCGCAGCAGGTTTTCATGTTCCGCCAGCCATATTTGCAGATTGCGCCGCCCGAACCATTTGGGCACGTTGACGCTTGCCGCATCCGCCGCAAGCGGGCGCAGGATGATGTTTTTCTTCGCGCTGTGTTTGAGGGCGATGCGGACGGGGCAGCCGTCTGAAAGGGTGTGGATAAAGTCGGTCATGGTGTTTGGGGATATGTGAGGCCGTCTGAAAGGTTTTCAGACGGCCTTTGTTTGTTGTTTTTCCATAAATCATGTACATTCGGCGTACAAATTATATACGGAGGTAAGATATGTCTGACACAAATTACAATATCCGCTTGGACAGCGAGCTGCGCGACCGGGCATTTGCCGTATTTGAAAGTTACGGTCTTTCGCCTTCGCAGGCCATCAAGCTGTTTCTCAATCAGGTTGCCGATACGCATACGGTTCCGCTGTCGTTTACGCACCATGCCCGCACTTACAGCAACGCCGCCCGCCAAAGCCTGGTGCAGGCGCGGGAGGAATTTGCACAGGCCAAACGTTACGGCAGCGCACAGGAGATGATGCGGGATATAGAAGGGTTGCCGGAATGACGCCTTTGCCGCTTGTGCCGACCGGCCAATTCAAGCGCGACGCGAAAAAACAGCTTGCGGCACTGCTGACGGCGGAATGGGCGGAAGTGTTGTTTTGCCTGAGCCACGGGCGGGAGCTTCCGGCAAAATACCGCGACCATCAGCTGACGGGTGATTTCAAAGATTACCGCGAGTGCCATGTCAAACCCGATTTGCTGCTGGTTTATGCCAAACGCGGCGGAGAGCTGCATTTGGCACGGCTGGCGACGCATTCGGAGCTTTTCGGCTGAACGCTGTGCGCAAGGAGGCCGTCTGAAACTTTTCAGACGGCCTCTTCCGTTTACGCGCCCATGTAGGCGGCGCGGCTGGCCAGCCAGCGGTCGAGATGGGCTTTGACGATGTCGGGGTGCTGCTCAATCAGTTGAGGGGCGATTTCGCGGGCGCGTTCCAACAGGTGCAAATCCTGTTCCAAGTTGGCGAAGCGCAGCATGGGGACGCCGCTCTGGCGTGCGCCGAGAAATTCGCCAGGGCCGCGGATGTTGAGGTCTTGGCGGGCGATTTCAAAGCCGTCGGTGTGCTCGTAAATCACTTTGAGCCGCGCTTTGGCGAGTTCGCTTAATGGTTCGGCAAACAGCAATACGCACACGCTTTTGGCTGCGCCGCGCCCGACGCGCCCGCGCAACTGGTGCAGCTGCGCCAGCCCCATGCGTTCGGCGTGTTCGATCACCATCAGGGCGGCGTTGGGTACGTCCACGCCGACTTCGATAACGGTGGTGGCGACGAGTACGTTCAGACGGCCTGCGGCAAAGTCGGCCATCACAGCGGCTTTTTCGGCGGCTTTCATACGGCCGTGCACGAGGCCGATATTGAGTTCGGGCAAGGCCGTCTGAAGCTGCTCCAGGGTTTCGGTGGCGGTTTGCAGCTGGAGGGTTTCGCTCTCTTCAATCAGGGGGCAGACCCAGTATGCCTGTTGGCCTTTGCGGCAGATATTGAGCAGGTAGCCTTCGACTTCGGTGCGGCGCAGGCTGTTGACGAGACGGGTTTGGATGGGGGTGCGGCCGGGCGGCAGCTCGTCGATGACGGATACGTCGAGGTCGGCGAAAAAGCTCATGGCAAGGGTGCGCGGAATGGGGGTGGCGGACATCATGAGCTGGTGCACGTCGCGGCCTTTGTTTTTCAGGGCGAGGCGTTGGGCGACGCCGAAGCGGTGTTGTTCGTCGACAATCACGAGGCCGAGGTTTTGAAAGGCAACGTCGTCTTGAAACAGGGCGTGCGTGCCGACGGCGATTTTGGCGAGGCCGTCTGAAAGCAGGGCTTTGGCCTGGTCTTTGGCTTTTTTGCGCTGGCTGCCGGAGAGCCATACGATGTCGAGGCCGAGCGGTTCAAACCATTGTTTGAACTTGATGAAATGCTGTTCGGCCAGAATTTCGGTGGGCGCCATTACGGCCACTTGTGCGCCGGCTTCGATGGCGGCGAGCGCGGCAAGGGCGGCGACGATGGTTTTTCCGCTGCCTACGTCGCCCTGCAACAGGCGGTGCATGGGAAAGGTTTGCGCCATGTCTTGGCGGATTTCGGCTACGGCGCGCTCTTGTGCGCCGGTGAGGGCGAAGGGCAAGGCGTTGCGCAGGGCTTGGCTGAGCGAGCCGTCGCCGACAAGCGGCATGGCTTGGCCGCTGATACGCTTTTGCCGCGCCAGCCGCATGGAGAGCTGTTGCGCCAGAAGTTCGTCGAATTTGAGCCGCTGCCATGCGAGCAATGTGCCGTCTGAAAGCTGCGCGGCGGTAAACTCGGGCGGCGGCGCGTGCAAGAGACGCAGGCTTTCGGCCAGATGGGGCAGGTTCAGACGGCCTAACAGCACGTCGGGCAGGGTATCGTGCAGCGGCGTGGTGTCTAAGGCCGTCTGAATGATGCGGCGCAGGGTGGGTTGGTTGAGGCCGTTTACAGTGGGATAAACAGGCGTGAGGCTCTCGGCCAGCCCGCCGGTTTCGGCATCGCGGATTTTGGGATGTATCATCTCGTCGCCGTAAAAACCGTGTTTGATTTCGCCCACGGCGCGGATGCGTTTGCCCACCGCCATTTGCTTCTGATGGCTGGGATAAAAGTGAATAAAGCGCAAAAACAATACGTTGCCCGCACCGTCGCCGATTTGCACGACAAGCTGTTTGCGCGGTTTGAACATCACTTCCTGATGCAAAACCTCCCCTTCCACCTGACACGGCACGCCGACGGGCGCATCTTTAATCGGCATGATGTGGGTTTCGTCTTCATAGCGCAGCGGCAGGTGCAGCACCAAATCCCACGCGGTATGCACATTGAGCTTGTCGAGCTTTTTGGCGGCGGTGTCGCTGATTCTGAGCTGTTTTCGGGTTTCGGGAGTCATGTTTTCCGGTTTTTGTGCGGACGGGCGGCGGATTATAGCAAGGCCGTCTGAAACGGGTTTCAGACGGCCTCCGAACGGCACAAACCCGCAGTTTCAGGCTGCGGGCTCGTGCTTTGGTTCGGTTTTGAGTATCGAGGAAAAAGGCTGAATCGTATAAAGGAATCTCCAAGAAAGTTGATATGAAAGACTGAAACAAGGTTGTTTAATGGCCCGGCCGGTGAGCCGGTAGGGCGTATTATATACAAATAATAATGGTTATCAAGGCTTATTTTAATTTTTTGCCGATTTATTTTTAGAAAATTGTTTTTAAAGAGAATATTTTTGCCGTTTTCCTGTTACGAAACGGCGTATCTGCCCCCGCGGCAATGCCGTATAATCGCGCCCCAACCGCAACAGCGAAAATCCTTATGCCGCACCAAGATACCGTCCAAACCGTCCGATGTGACCTGCTCGCCGCCAATGGCCTCGATGCCGGAAACCTCGCCCAAAGCCTCGCCCTCATCGGCGCGCACCACGTCGATTACGCCGACATCTACTGCCAGCGCACCGCCTACGAAAGCTGGCATCTCGAAGAGGGCATGGTCAAATCGGGCAGCTTCCAAATCAGCCAGGGCGCGGGCGTGCGCGCCGTGTCGGGCGACAAAACCGCCTTTGCCTACGCCGACAGCCTCGACATCGATTCCATCAGGCGCTCGGCGCAAACCGTGCGCGCCATCGGCGCCGCAGGCGGCAAAGCGGCCGTGCGCACGCCGTCTGAAAAAAGCGTCCGCCGCATCCACGGCGATGCCGACCCCATCCGCAGCATGGATGCCGCCGCCAAAATCGCCCTGCTCCACCGCATCGAAGAAACCGCCAAAGCCGCCGACCCGCGCATCGTGCAGGTCATGGCCGGGCTGACCTGCGAATACGACATGGTCTACATCGCCCGCCTCGACGGCCGCCACGCCGCCGACATCCGCCCCCTGGTGCGCCTGAGTGTCACCGTCATTGCCAAACAGGGCGATAGGCGCGAAATGGGCAGCGCGGGCGGCGGCGGGCGCGGCGGGCCCGAGTTTTTCGACGACGAGCGCGTGCGCGGCTACGTTGAAGCCGCCGTCAAACAAGCCCTCACCAACCTCGAATCGCGCCCCGCGCCCGCAGGCGAAATGACCGTCGTTTTAGGCAGCGGCTGGCCGGGCGTATTGCTGCACGAAGCCGTCGGCCACGGCCTCGAAGGCGATTTCAACCGCAAACAGACCAGCGTGTTCTCCGGCCGCATCGGCGAGCGCGTCGCCGCCCCGGGCGTAACCGTGGTCGATCAGGGCGACATCGCCCACCGTCGCGGCTCGCTCAACATCGACGACGAAGGCAACGAAACCGGCCGCACCACCCTCATCGAAGACGGCATCCTCGTGGGCTACATGCAGGACGAAACCAACGCCCGCCTGATGGGCGTATCCCCCACCGGCAACGGCCGCCGCGAAAGCTACGCCTCCGCCCCCATGCCGCGCATGACCAACACCTTTATGGAAAACGGCCGCTACGGGCCGGACGAAATCATCGCCTCCATCAACAAAGGCATCTACGCCGTGAATTTCGGCGGCGGGCAGGTCGACATCACCAGCGGCAAATTCGTCTTTTCCGCCTCGGAAGCCTGGTGGGTGGAAAACGGCAAACCGCAATACCCCGTCAAAGGCGCCACCATCATCGGCAACGGCCCCGAAGTGCTCAAACACGTTTCCATGATCGGCAACAACACCGCGCTCGACAGCGGCGTAGGCGTGTGCGGCAAAGACGGCCAGAGCGTGCCCGTAGGCGTAGGCCAGCCCACGCTGCGTATCGATGCGGGGCTGACTGTCGGTGGCAGCGAGATTTGAGGCCGTCTGAAACCCCGTCCGACACAGACCAAAGGCCGTCTGAAACCCCGCAACAGGTTTCAGACGGCCTCTTCACATCCGCGCTACTTTCGCCGCAACACCATACGGAACACACCGTCCGCCTCGTCCAAAGCCAAAAGAACATGCCCCGTCTGGCGGCAGAACGCGGCAAAATCGTCGGGCGCGCCCGCGTCCGTCGCCTCCACCGTCAGCACCTCGCCGCTCGCCAACGCCGCCAGCGCCTTCTTCGCGCGCAAAATCGGCAGCGGGCATTTCAAACCCTTCACATCCAAATAATGTCCGTCCATCAAACATTCCTCACAAAAAGGCACGGATTATAGCCCAAGCCCCCACACGGCACACAGCCCGCCCTGCCGACGGTGTTACAATCCGCCGCATTTCCACCCCTAAGGACAGCCATGACCCGCCCCCTCCTGCTCAGCCTCCTCCTCGTTTCCACGCTGGCACACGCCAGCGAAAAAGAAACCTACTACAACACCCGCTACGTCGAAACCGAAGCAGACCGCCGCCGCGCCGTCTTCACCGAAACCGAAGAACCCCTGCCGCCCTTCCCCACCGCCGACGGCTGGACGGAACTCTACGTCTCCCCCACCTACCCCGGCCAACTCCTCATCAGCCGCGACAGCATCCACCCCGCAGCCGACCGCACCGTGCGCTACGTCCTCAACCTGCGGCCGCAACACGGCGGCACCAACAACATCAGCGCAGAAGCCCTCTACTGCGCCGACACCTCCTTCAACCTCCGCGAAGGCAAAAAAAGCGCCTACAAAACCTACGCCTACGGCGACCTCGTCAACCGCCGCTGGATAGCCGCCCGCAACGCCCGCTGGCAAAACCTCGGCGGCCGCCCCGACAGCGCCGCCGCCGTGCGCGAAACCCTCTACCGCATCTGGTGCCACGACGGCGCACCCGAAACCCGCGAAGGACTGCTGCGGCGGCTGGACGAGCGCGGCGGCAAAAATGCCGCCTCGGGCAGGCAAAACCGCAAAGAAAGCGACTGAGCCCGCCGCCGCCCAAGGCCGTCTGAAAGTGGCCGTCTGAAAGTGGCCGTCTGAAAGTGGCCGTCTGAAAGTGGCCGTCTGAAAGTGGCCGTCTGAAAGTGGCCGTCTGAAAGTGGCCGTCTGAAAGTGGCCG